>JANYEP010000132.1 GCA_025363075.1 Chitinophagaceae bacterium
CTGTTACGTATACATCACCTACTGGTGCTGTATTAGGTACTGATTATAATGGTCCAACAATCGTTACAATTAAGGGTGGAAAATTAGTAGACTCTTTACGTATCACAGGTGTATTTTCTCAATATGCTGGTGGTAAGAAAGATTCTGTAAAAATTAAACTTGGTGGTGGGAGTATATCAGGCCTTTTTGGTAGAGATTCTGTTTGGGTAATTTTGCAAAAATATTGTGATGTTGTATTAACAGATTTAGCTGGTGATTACCCTAACACAACTGAGTATAAATTAAGTGGCAGCACTTATACAGCTACTTATGGTTTTTATGCAGTTCCTTCTCAACCATATATAACTCCTGTTACTGTTGGAAATCTGGTGCAAACTAGTGCTACAACTGCAACTGGTACATTTACTAATTTGTATGATAATGGTTGGCAAGATGTCACTTTTACTATGGATTGGACAGATGCATCTAACTTTAAAATTACGATACCCACACAAACTACTGGAGATCCAACTACGGATATCAGAACATCAATAACTAAACCAAGTACGTTCTCATCTTGTGATAGAACATTTACTTTGATTGTTGATTTGCTAGATCCAGCAACAGGCTTGCCACAAACTGGTTTAGCAAATTACAAATTTGTTTTACAATAAATTTTAAAATATACTAAAATAAAAAACGCATCATTAATATGATGCGTTTTTTATTTTAGTATAAATCAATGCGAAGTTTATCACTGTACAGTCTTATAATTCTTTGTAACTCCTTATCTAAGCCTTCTAAAGCCATAGTGAAGTAATTATAACAATATTAAAATAAACTTTATGGTTGGTTTCTATTCGACAGTGCTGATATTCTTTATCCTACCTGATTCTAAATTAAAGCATAATTTAATCTTGTACAAGTTATATTGCAATTGCCCTAAACAAAGTATAATTTCGTTTTGCCGTTATTAAACAAAAAAGACCACCAAAATGGTAGCCTTTATTGTTTTATTTAAGATGCAAATTCTACTTTTTTAACTCAGCCAATTCTTTTTTGGTTTGTTCAAAATCTTTCTTTAGTTCAATTAAATAAAGTGTTAATTCCTCAACTTTTTTTAGCAACAAGCCCTCTGTTTTACCTAAATCTAATCCAGTAGTAGTAACATCTTTAGTTGTTGGCATATCTGGTAGATGCTTGTTATCAGATATATACTTTTCCAACTCTGTTAAAGGCATTAACCTATATTCTGCATTAAAAACATGGTCAAACCAATCTTCACTATTTTTAACTGCAACCTTTACTTTCTCAGTTAAAATTCCTTCTTCTACATATAATTTGTAACCATCATAGTTTGTACCAACATTGCCAATTTTAACGCGACCTTGATAAGAATCAATAGAGAAAAACTCGTGCTCATCAGCTTCGTTAGGTGCTTTAAAACCTATTTTAAATGCAACAGGATCTTTGTCAACATCATTGCCAGAAACTCTTGCCCCAAGCGTCCAATAACTAACATTTGCAGGGTTTAAGTCTCCATTTGAAAACATAATTGTAGGCTCATTTAATCCTCTTGCAGTCCAAACATTGCTTAGCTGGAATAGAAAATTCTTGCTTTTTCCGTCTCCACCGCTTCTTTTAATTTCTAATGCAGATTGAGGTGCATTAGTCCCAATTCCAGCATTGCCAGTAACAGGAAAATGATTTTCAGCATTTGGAAATGTTGTATCTATATATTGATATACTACATTTTTAATTGGTGGTTTTGCCACAGGATAAAACGCACCATTAACCTTTTTTACACTTGTATAACCTTTTTTAACTGTTTTGTATTTTACAGCAGGTTTACCTGTTTTGTAAGTGTAGGTTTGTGCTACTGCATTTAAACTAAATAAAACACAGAAAATAGGGATAAACTTTTTCATTTTTTTTGTATTATAAATTATTTGATAGTTGCTTACCCATAGTAAACGAAAAAACACCAAAAAAATTTTCTTAAATTTATCAAAGTGGAAATAAACCATATTTCAATAAGAGGTTTATTGTTTTTATTTTATTTTGATACATAAATTTGTTTATGAAGTATGAATTAGAAAATGATATTGTAGGAAGCATTGGACTTGAAAAGTATTTGTGTACTATTCAATGGCGTAATGGAACATTGATAATGGATGAGCCAAAAAATATTGAAGGAAAAGATTTGGGTCCCGATCCATATTCAACATTGTTAGCATCGTTGGCTGGGTGTACTTTATCTACACTTAGAATGTATGTAGATAGAAAAGGTTGGAATGTGCCACAAATAACCGTTAGTCTTAATTTTGTTATTCATAAAGAGGCTGATTTTTCTACTGAAATAAAAAGAGAAATTAAATTCTCTGACACCATTTCTCAAGAGCAAAAAGAAAGACTTTTGGTAATTGCTACTAAATGCCCTGTGTCTAAAATATTGGAAAATAAAATAATTATAAATACTACTGCATAAATGGAAATATTACAACAAGATAACAAAATTAAAGGCAAATTTTATATTGAACAAAATGGAAAAACAGTTGCAGAAATGACTTATGTTTGGGTTAATACTTCCAAAATTATAATTGACCATACTGAAGTAGATGAAAGTCTTAAGGGGCTTGGTGCAGGTAAACAAATGGTAAGCAAAGCAGTAGATTTTGCAAGAGAGAATGGTATTAAAATTATTCCTCTTTGTCCTTTTGCAAAAAGTGTGTTCGATAAAGTAACAGCATTTAATGACGTTTTATAAAACTACAAAATGGATAAGAATAATTTAACTAAAGAGTATAGCAATGGTGAGGTAACTATAGTGTGGCAAAATCATTTGTGTAAGCACGCTGGTGTATGTGTAAAGATGTTGCCAAAAGTGTATCACCCACAATCGAAACCCTGGATAAATGTAGCAAATGCAACTACTAATGAACTAATAGAACAAGTAAAACTATGCCCAAGTGGAGCATTAAGTTTTTATATGAATAATGGCAAATAATACACCTGCTATATTTTATATTGAAAATTGGTATATCCTAAAGCATAAGTATTATTAAAACGCAAACAAAATAATTGTAAAGTATAATACTCTTATCTTCACTTTTTAAAGCAAAACTATTTTGGCATTTGAAAAAACATATACTGAACAAGAGCTTGTTTGTTTATTAAAACTAAAAGATAAAACTGCTTTTAGTTATTTGTATGATAAATATGCTGCTTCGTTTTATGGAATGATTCTTACTAATTTAAACCAAAATGAAAAAGCTGCTCAGGATATACTGGAAGATGTTTTTGTTAGAATCTGGAAGCATTTAGAAGGATATGATAACACACGAGAAATTTTATTTGTCTGGATGTTTAAAATTGTTAGCTCATCTATTAAAGATAAAATGGGCATTATTAAAAAACCTTCAATCCAATTGACAAATAATAGCGTAAGTATTATACAGCATTAGAAATATTGAATAAAGAAAGTAGTTGAATAAATGGATATAAAAGAATACATAGCATCTGGAGTTTTGGAGCAATATGTGCTTGGAACTATTAATGGAGAAGAACTGCTGAAAGTTGAGCAAATGGCAGCCACTTATCCAGAAATCAAAGAAGAAATTTTGTCAATTAGTTATGTTTTTGAAAAGCTTGCTATTGAAAATGCTATTACCCCAGATGAGACCATTAAACCATTTATTATGGCTACAATAGATTTTATGGAGCGAATGGAAAGTGGCGAACAACCATCATTTCCACCAATGCTAAATGAAGCTTCTGGTTTAATTGATTTTGAATCTTGGATTAATCGTGATGATATGGTTTTGCCACTCGATGCAGGAGATTTGTATGCAAAAATTATTGGCTATACACCACAAGCTACAACTGCTATTGCTTGGATTAAAGGCAATGCACCTGTTGAAACACACAATAAAGAGTATGAGAAATTTTTAATTATTGAAGGTACTTGTGACATTGTAGTAGAAGATAAAGTATATCAATTAGTAGCTGGCGATTATTTTGCAATTCCATTGTATAAAAGCCATCAAGTTAGGGTTACATCTGATATTCCTTGCAAAGTAATTCTTCAAAGAATTGCAGCTTAGATTTTTCAAATTTATTACTTTTTAAAAAGCAATTTGTAAATCCTGTCCAACTCTAACTTTTCGATTGAAGTTAGTTTGTCATATTTATTAAAATTATTTTGTAAGCCAAGCACAGCTTTGTGTTGAGGATATTTTGCTAAAATTTCGTTTAACTTGTTTTCTGTTTCCTCATCTTTTTTAACTTCATTTATTACTATTGGTGCATTTTTTTTCTCTCGTGTTGGAAGTTTAGATAAGGTAGCTTGCAATGTTGCTAACAAACCAGTTGGCAGGTCTGCAACTTTTTCTGCTTTGTAAAATAATCCCTGCAATTGCCCTTTGGTTAAAAAGCCCCTGTCTTCATATTGGTGCATTAAACTCATTACAAACAAATCATCTTTATTACTGTTATAACAAGCTGTAAGAATTTTTTCTACGAAATCTATATTACCTTTTTTAACTTCCATAAATGTTTGAAGAGCCAAACATAGAAGTTATTTTCTGAAGACCATACAATCTCTAAATAACTGTTAAGGTTACCAGTTCGCTAGACACAAATCTTGGCGTTGCGAACTAAGATTATGTCGCTTTTTCTTTTTCAAGTACTGTATCAATTACTTTATTAAAAGTTGTTTCAAATTTTGGAACATTTAAAACCATAAATACTATTATTTTTTTCCAATCTGCTCTTCTATATACATTGACATTTTCAAGTTCATATTGAATAATATGTATATCATTTACGTCTACTATTGAAATTTTAAATCCTAAATCAAATTGAATTTGATCAATTTTTTCAACAATAGATTTAAATAAAAAAGATTTTTGAGTGTAATTCTCATAACTACTAGTAAATAAAAGTTCTATTGTCGCATTTTCCTCAACTCTACAAACATAAAGTACTCCCTCAATTTTGCTATCTGAATAAATAAATGAGGTAGCATTTGATGATTTACTTACGTTAACATTTTTATATAATGAAGTTACTTTATTAAGATCACATAAACATAAATTCCAGAATTTACATTCTTTTCTAACAAGGGAATTTTCATAACTGAAATAGCGAAAGAAATAAAAGATATTATTACGACAAGAATAAAAAAATATCAATAAAAATGGGGTTGTAATAAAAGTAAGTAAGCCTAAAATCACACCTAATTTACCCTCAATACTTGTTCCAACATAAATACCAATGATTGCTCCAAATATAATTGAAACATAGAAACCAATATCTTCCAGTGTCTCTTTTGTTTTCTTTTGTTTTATATACTCAAAACAAAAGAAAATAGACACCAACAATAAACCCAAAAAATAGCCGATACTAATCAATTTAAATGATACTTGAATAACTTTGACACTTCGTAACCAAGAAAATAGACTTGAGTTATAAAACCAGCTATCTTCACTAAATACAATTACTCCAATTAGACCTAAGAAAAAAATGATTAGAAACGCAGCAGACACTATATCTATAACTCGCAAATTCAAGAGCCAATTTAAAAAAGGTAACAAATATTTATTGTAAATAATTTTCATAATAAATCAAGTTAAGTTTAAAGGTAAAATAGTATTTACATCAATAACTCTTTTTAAAGTTCCATTTGTATTAAATATTATGACTTTTCCTTCTCGCCAATTTTTATTTATAATAAATCCTTTAAAGTCATTATTCCCATCATATATTTCACCACATATTTGAACCACATATTTAAAAACTTTAATTCTATTTATTACTTCAATTTCTATATCTGTTGTTAGAGCAACTACAGGGTCATATTTACCATTTCTATAATCCCCAAAACAAACCAAGTGTATTAAATCGCAATCAACAAAATCCTCTTGATTTTTAAACTTCATAGCATCATCTAACTCCTTTTTTTCTTCTAAATTTAAGGTAGTATTTTTATAAAATTTTACTTTGATTATGTCCCATATTTTTTTTACAATTCTTGTTTTTCTTATATGCAATGAGTCTTTTGTAAATAAAGATGGAATCAAAAAATTATATATTATTATCGAATTTATTTCATCAGTGAAATCAAATTTTAAAAAATAATCACACGAAATATCAGCGATTAATCTTTCATAAAAGCCTTCGTGGTTAATTGCTTTTATTACACTGCTTTCAAATAATTCTATCCCAGTTGTTGTAGTGTATTTTTTTTGTTTTTCTGCGAACTCTAAAATTTTGTTGAGGTTAAACGCTGGATTATTAGAGTAATAATCCTTAATCTCATTATAGATGTATGTGTTTATCTTAGCAATATCTTTACTTGCAATTAAAAATGTTGGCAATTCAATTTCAGCTTTAGGAATTTTAAGACCAATAGCTTCTAAAATAGTAAACGAAGTGATTCTATTTGTAATAGTTCCATCAAAAATATTGTCAAGTGACGCATCATCTAAACTTTTTATATAATTACGTAAAAACTCTAAGTAACCATTACCATTACTTGTAATTTTTCTAAAAACATTATTGTCGAAAAATCGAGTGTAAATTGAGTGGTTATTATTCATAATTTTTTTTATTCTCAACTATTTGAGGTTGTATAACAAATTCATTTTGTTACAAGCTTATATTACAGTCTTTC
Source organism: Chitinophagaceae bacterium (assembly GCA_025363075.1). Lineage (GTDB taxonomy): Bacteria > Bacteroidota > Bacteroidia > Chitinophagales > Chitinophagaceae > CAIVPM01. The sequence goes on from JANYEP010000132.1 coordinate 6,653, forward strand.
CGAAAGTTTTAAAACTTTCGGAAAGACATCTATTTTTACTTTCTCTTTACCATTGTCAATATTGTAGCCACACCCACTAATTCTTCAGTTTCATCAATCATTTCAACTAACCATTTCACAATGCCTTTTGGTATGTCGTTTTCATCTTTGGTGTCTTGTGGCAATTTTTCTTTGCAAGTAAAGCGTATATAAATTTCGGCACCAGCATATACAGGTTTGGTAAAACGTAATTCATCAATGCCATAGTTTAATAAAACAGGGCCTAAATCGCTGCCATCAACAAACAAACCTGCACTTGCACTCATTACAAAATAGCCGTGTGCAACCTGACGTTCAAACATGGTCCCCTCAAAATTGGTAAAAGTTTTATGAGCATAAAATTGATCACCACTTAGGTCTGCAAACTTGTTAATGTCTTCTTCTGTTATCAATCTTTTTGCAGTGATTAACTGGTCGCCAATATTCAGCTCTTCAAAGTGTTTTCTAAAAGGATGAATACCATCAATATTGCCTTTTGCATATTGTTGGTAAACGCTTGTAATAGCTGTTAACATTGATGGAGATCCTTGCACAGCCACACGTTGCATATAATGTTTTACACCACGAATGCCGCCCATTTCTTCACCACCACCTGCACGTCCTGGCCCTCCATGTACAAGTAAAGGCAATGGACTTCCGTGTCCTGTACTTTCTTTTGCACACTCACTATTTAACACCAAAATTCTACCATGATGTGTGCCTGCACCTATCACATATTGCTTTGCATTTTTGGGTGAAGCAGTAACAATGCTACTACATAAACTACCCTTCCCTTTTTTGCTTAATTCAATAGCATCATCTATATTCTTATAAGGCATTAATGTACTTGCTGGCCCAAATGCTTCAATTTCGTGAACATCGTTTGAAGCAAAAGGATTTTGGTTTAGCATTAATATTGGGCTAATGAAAGAACCAATTTTTGCATCTGCATCTATCACTTCAACACTATCTAAACTACCATAAATAATTTGCGAACTCGCTAGAAGCCTTTGTAGTTGGGCTTTTACTTCTTTCACTTGGTCTTTACCTGCAAGGCTACCCATCCTTACATCCTTGTTTAAAGGATTGCCAATTGTGGTTTGTGCCAATGCTTTTCCCAATGCTATTTGCACATCTTCAATTTTATTTTCAGGAACAAAAATCCTGCGAACAGCCGTACATTTTTGCCCAGCTTTGGCGGTCATTTCCTTCCTGACTTCTTTAATAAAAATATCCCATTCTGGCATATCTGGTGTTACATCATCGCCAAGCACCATACAATTCAAACTATCTGCTTCCATTGTAAAAGGAATATTGTTTGCCAAAATATGAGGATTCGATTTTAGCATTTGCCCTGTTGATGCACTACCTGTAAAAGTTATTACATCATTATAATTTGTATGGTTTAATAAATCGCCAGCACTGCCACAAAGCAATTGCAATGCACCTTCTGGTAAAATATTGCTGGCAATAATTTCTTTTACCACAGCTTCTGTTAAATAACTTGTAACTGTTGCAGGCTTAACAATAGCAGGCATTCCAGCCAATAAATTCACAGCAATTTTTTCCAACATTCCCCACACAGGAAAGTTAAAAGCATTGATATGAATGGCAACGCCTTCTTTAGGAACAAGCAAATGCACACCCATAAAACTATTGCCTTTGCTAAGGTTGTGGCTATCGCCATCTATGCAAAAGCTTTCATCAGGAAACTTTCTACGAAGGCTTGCATTGGCAAATAAATTTCCAATACCTCCTTCAATATCTACCCAGCTATCGGCTTTGGTAGCACCAGTTTTATAGCTTACATCGTAAAATTTTGGTAAATGATTTTGTAAATGAAAAGCCAATGCTTTTATCATTCTGCCACGTTCGTGAAAAGTAAGTTTACGCAAATTTCTATTACCAACTTCTCTTGCATAATTTGTTATTTGCTGGTAGTCTAACCCTTTGGTAGAAGCAGTTGCAATAGTATCGCCAGTAACTGCATTGTATAATTCTTGTCCTTGTCCATCACCTGTAATCCACGAGCCAAGTACATAGTTTTCTAATTTCATATTTAAGCGTTTATCGTTATAAATTTTATGTACAAACCATAGCTGATATGCTATGTAAGAAAGCTACAGCTCATAAATCATCAAAGAATCTCCTCCAATTCTTTCAAATGAAAAATTGTATAGTTAGCTTTATTATATGTTTCATTGTTCAAATGATTTACATAAATAGTGTCCATTCCTGCATTGATGCCTCCTTCAATATCTGCATCAATATTATCACCAATCATAATACTTTCTTCAAGCTCTGCTTTAGTCAATTGCAAAGCAAAATCAAATATTTCTTTATGAGGCTTCAAGCTTTGACTTCCTTCTGATGTAATTACTTCAACAAAATAATCTCTTAGCCCACAACCCTTGAGTTTATTATGTTGCACACTTTCAAATCCATTTGTTATGAGATGCAATTGATAATTTTTGTTTCTTAAATAATTTAAAATTTCTATAGTGTAAGGGAACAAAGTTGTTTTGGTTGGTAGCAATGCAAGAAATTCCAATGATAGCTTTCTTGACAGGGTTTCGTCAGCAATTTTATAGTCGAGCAAAGCAAGCCACATTCGTTTCCATCTCAACTCTTCTTGCCTGATTAAGCCTTTGGTGTACTTATCCCACAAGCGATGATTGTGATGACTATATTTTGAAAAAAAATCATCAAAACTATCAACACCTTTTTCCTGCAAAGAATTGCTTATATATAAGTCGTGAAGTGTTTGTTTAGCATTGGTTTCAAAATCCCAAAGCGTGTGATCCAAATCAAAGAATATATGTTTGTATTTATTCATAGAGTTTGCAAAATAAGGTTTGTTTTGATTTACTTCATACATCTAACTTCGTAGTTTTAACATATAATATGAATATCATTATTACTGGTGCTTCGAAAGGATTGGGCAAAGCTTTTGCAAAAATTTTTGCAAACAATAACAACACTTTGCTTTTGTGTGCAAGAAACTTTGCAGACCTTGAAAATACTGCAACGGAACTAAAAAATTCGTCATCAACCATTCATTATAAATCAGTTGACGTGAGTAAAAAAAATGAAGTGATTGATTTTGCAAACTGGTGTTTAACATTTGGAACTCCAGACATCATCATCAATAATGCTGGTACGTTTGAACCAGGTTCTGTTCACAGTGAAACTGATGGTATTATTGGAAAAATGATAGAAACAAACTTGTACAGTGCCTATCATTTAACAAGACAATTATTACCAACAATGATGCAAAAAAAGCAAGGACATATTTTTAATATTTGTTCTATTGCATCTGTTCAAGCCTATACAAATGGAGGTAGTTACAGTATTAGTAAATTCGCAATGCTTGGCTTTAGCAAAAATTTAAGAGAAGAGTTAAAGCCTTATGGGGTAAAGGTTACAAGCGTTTTACCAGGGGCAGTTTACACAGATAGCTGGAAAGGAAGTGGTGTTGATGAGAGCAGAATTATGCAAGATGAGGATGTTGCTAAAATGGTTTATGCTGCATCGCAATTATCCCCTCAAGCTTGTGTAGAGGAAATTGTGATGAGACCACAATTGGGAGATTTGTAAGGACCCTACTTTTTATAAACACAATTCGTTTAATATCATAATATCCTGAGATTTACGTTTTAATATTTTTACAATACAATGTTTGGTGATAATGCGTAACCCACTATTAAGACTTTTTTTATTAATTGTTCCTGTTTTTTCTTTTTCACAACAAGAAAAAAAGGGAGTTGATGTGCTGAAGCTATCCCAGCAATACTCAGCCAAAGAAAAAAAGGCTACCAATAACTTACTACAAATAGCCAAGCAAAAAGGTTGGGCATTAATGTTGAAAAGTGACAATCCCAATCAACTCATTTTGCTCACAGGTATTGATAGCAGAGGGTTTCCTGTTTATACTACAACAAACAATAACACCATTGCTGCAACTACAACGCATACAAATCAACTGTGGCAAGGTGGTACTACAGGGTTTAATCTTTCAGGTTCATCAAGCAATATTCAAGGCAAAATTGCAATTTGGGATGGAGGTGTTCCTATGGGTAATCATATAGAGTTGAACGGCAAAATCATTAATAAAGATGGTTCAAGTATTCTTGACCACACAACACACGTTTCAGGAACATTAATGGCAAATGGAATTAACCCTCTTGCAAAAGGAATGGCTTATGGAGCAACGCAATTAAATTGTTACGACTTTAATAATCAAATTTCTGAAATGCTTGCTGCTGCTGGAAATTTGTTACTATCAAACCATTCTTATGGCACTATTGCAGGCTGGAATAAAACGCCTTTAAATGTTTGGCAATATTGGGGAAACCCAAGCGACACGGCAGATTATAAATTTGGAATTTATGATGAAGACACACAAATGTTTGATTCCATAGCTTACAATGCTCCCTATTATCTCATTGTAAAATCAACGGGAAATAATAGAGACAAAAATGGACCTGCTGTTGGAGTTTCTTATCAGGCATTCGATAATAATGGTGTAATGGCAGATGCTGGTCCAAGACCAGCAGGTATTTCAAACAATAATGGCTATGATAATATTCCAACTTACGGTGTTGCAAAAAACATTTTAACTGTTGGTGCAGTTGAAGGAATAGCAAGTGGCTCAACAAAATCTGCTGATATTAAAATGAGTACATTTAGTAGTTGGGGACCCACAGATGATGGAAGAATAAAACCAGATTTAGTTGCAGATGGTGTTGATGTTTTATCTTGCTCATCTAACAGTAGTACGAGTTATGAAACAATGAGTGGCACTTCTATGGCTACGCCAAATGTTACTGGCTCTTTATATTTATTGCAAGAATTGTATAGCAAAAAAAATAGTGGCAACTTTATGAAAGCCTCTACACTAAAGGCTTTGGCTATACATACAGCATCAGAAGCTGGCGATACAATAGGCCCAGATTATAAATTTGGTTGGGGTTTGTTAAATGTAGAAAAGGCTGCAAGAATAATTGCAAAAAGCAATAGTAGTAGTGACACCATTATTGAAACAACATTAAACAATAACGATACATTTAGATTAAATGTAATTGCGAGTGGCAATGGAACGTTAATGGCAACAATGGGTTGGACAGATCCTGTGGGTGCAATAACTACAACAAGTTTATTAAACAATCCTTCATTAAAACTTATTCACGATTTAGATATCAGGATTATAAAAGGAACAAGCGTTTATATGCCTTGGGTTTTAGATCCATCTAATCCAAGTAATGCTGCATCAAAAGGAGATAATTTTAGAGATAATGTTGAAAGAGTTGAAGCAGATAATATAGTGCCTGGTCAATCTTATACTATACAAATAACACATAAAGGAATGCTGCAAAGAGGTAGCCAGGATTTCTCTCTAATTGTTGCTGGTATTGGTGGCAGGTCTTATTGCCCTCCATCAACTATCAATAACGGTGATGTAAGAATAGATAATTTTTCTTTTGCAAATGTTAACAACGTATTAAGCACTTGCAATAGTTATGTTGACAATACAAACCTTACAGCAAATGTTGAGCCTTCTAAAACATATTCATTAAATATAAGCTTGAGTAGCTGCAATAGCTCTGCAAATAATAAAACAGTTAAAGTTTATATAGACTACAATGAAAATAATAGTTTTAGCGAAGCTAATGAATTGGTTTACATAGGAGGTACAGTTAATGGAACACTCAATGCAAATATTACAATTCCTAACAATGTTGCAGTTGGAAATTATACTTTGATGCGTATTATCGTTGCCGAAACAAGTGTAGCATTTGATGCTTGTAGCCCTATAAATTTAATTGGAGAAACGCAGGATTATCGAGTTCAATTTATTAACCCAAAAACAGACGTAAGCCTTACTAATATTGATATTCCAACAAACAATATTTGTTCAAATAACAACCAGTTTGTGAGCGTTAGAATTACAAATAATGGCGATAGTGCTGTTTCAAATATTCCCCTTGCAGCAGTTGTAAAAAATGGAACGGCAACTATTGCAACTTTGCAAGGAAACTATAGAGATACGCTTGCAAGTGGAGCAAGCATTATTTATACTTTTCAAACACCGTTTACAAGTGTGGCTGCAACAACATATAACATTACTGCAACAGCAAACCTGAGTAACGACCAAAACATAACGAATGATACTATTTCAGGTAATGTAACTATTGCATCAGTTCCTCCATCAACAAATGGTTTTGCAAACATTTGTGGAAACACGGCACAGCTAAAGATTTTTGGTAGTAACAGCAATCAAAATTATTACTGGTATAATGATATACTTGCTACAAGCCCCATTGCAACAGGCAGTAACACTACTACATCAATTATTGCAAATACATATTATGTAGGTTCTGGAAACTCAACAAACATAGGTGCTGCATCGAAAAATATTTTTACTGATGGAGATTATCAGGCAAAAGGCGGCAATTATTTTAAATACAATGCTACTGTTCCAGTATTATTAGAGAATGCAAAAATTTATACCTCATATCCAGGAAAAGTTACATTGATTGTTGCAGACATTAAAGGCACGCTTGCTAATGGTTCATATAATTACAATACATTAGACTCAACAACCATAGATGTTTCAGCATCTCGACCTACAAAAATGCGTGGCGATATTTCAGGAAATGATATTGCAGATACTGGCTTAATTTATAATATCAATTTATACATTCCTGCTGGCAATCACGCTTTGATTGTTAAAACTGATAGTGTTGCAAATATTTTTAGAAACAATAACATTGCTGCAAATCCTTATCCTTACAGCATTCCAAACGTGTTTACCATAACAGGTAATAATGCTACCAATCCATCGCAATTTTATTATTACCTCTACAATATGCATATCAGAACACTTGACTGCACGAGTGATAGAATAGCTGTAGTGCCTGTTGTTGCTGCAATACCAAGTATTGCACAAGTTGGAGATTCATTGGTGAGTAACACAGGTATTTCTTTTCAATGGCAAAAAGATACTGTTGATATTGCTAATGAGATTAATCAATCTTACAAACCAACAGCCAATGGCATTTATAGTTGTGTAGTAACTGATAATAGTGGATGCCAGCAGAGGAGTAATTTTCTTCTTTATCCCACAAATAAAGATTTCATTATTAAACCTAATCCAGCCTATAGTTTTGTTGATATTTCCTTCAATAGTTTAAGCAATGCCAACACACAAATTTATATTGTTGATGCAACAGGAAAGTTTTATGGGCAACAATCGTTTGCTAATAGTGTTGGTAGTTTTAATACACGCATCAATACATCTTCTCTTGCAGCAGGCGTTTATGTTTTAAACGTTTTACACGGAAATGAAATTTACAGAAAAAAGTTTGTGATAGTAAGATAAATATTCAATAAAAAATAACCCACGATTTAATGTCGCGGGTTATTTTTTGTAGTCCCAGCAAGAATCGAACTTGCATCAAAAGTTTAGGAAACTTCTATTCTATCCATTGAACTATGAGACCAAAATTTTTACTTTTCTGCAACAGCACTCATTATACTTGCAACAACACTATCTGTTCCTCTTGGTGTTTTATATTTTGCCTTAAACTCAATATCATCACCAGGTTTTACTGTTTCATCAAACTGTTCTTCGTGGTTGGTTACAAGTGTTCCATCAGTTTTGTAGTACAATAATTTTACCCTCACATTTTTGTAGCTACAAACAGTAGCATCATTATGTATCACACCTCGGTAAACAGTTTGTCCCCAAAAATTTCTATTTTCTTTTCCAGTAATTGATAAAAATTCTTTAGGAGATTTCTTTTCTCTGTCTAACAAACTCTCTTTTTGTTGCTGATAGTTTTGCTTCTCTAATTTCTTTTGTTCATCTTTAGTTGCACAACTAAAAAGCATTAGAGAAAGTATCAATAAACTAAAAAAATATTTCATCTTTTCTATTAAATTAATGTTCAAAATTTTGTCAAATGTATAGTCTGAATTTAAAATAAAAAAGCCACAGATAATACAGATTGTTTTATCTGCTAATCTGTGGCTCAATAATATTCAAATAAGAAATCTTTAAATCAGAAATTAACTAACAGCAGCAGACTCCATTTGTTTACCAGCTTTCTTTCTATCATCTTCATTCAAGATAGTTTTACGCATACGAATGTTTTTTGGCGTAACCTCAATACACTCATCTTGCTGAATATACTCCATACATTCTTCTAAAGTCAAAAGAGTTTTTGGTGTAATTCTAACGCTATCATCACTACCACTTGCACGGTGATTGGTTAGTTTCTTTTCCTCAACAGCATTCACGTTTAAATCTCCTGGTTTAATATGTTCTGCAATTATTTGACCAGCATAAACCTCTTCTCTTGGATCAATAAAGAAGGTTCCTCTGTCTTGCAATTTGTCAATAGAATAAGCAGTTGTAGTGCCACCAAATTTAGCAACCAATACACCATTACTTCTTCCAGGAATTGGGCCTTTCCAAGGTTTGTATTCAGCAAAACGGTGAGCCATTACAGCTTCACCTGCAGTACCAGTAAGCATTTGAGAACGTAAACCAATCAAACCTCTTGAAGGAATATCAAATTCTAAATGTTGCATTTCGCCTTTACTTTCCATCACCAACATTTCACCTTTACGTTGTGTTACAAGGTCAATAACTTTACCACTAAATTCAGCAGGAACATCAACCACTAAAACCTCATAAGGTTCGTTCTTTTTACCATCAATATGTTTTACCAATACTTGTGGGTTACCAACAGTTAATTCATAACCTTCTCTACGCATTGTTTCTACCAATACGCCCAAGTGAAGAATACCTCTACCAAACACATTAAAGCTATCTGCACTATCAGTATCTTCAACTCTTAAAGCCAAATTCTTTTCGGTTTCTTTCATCAACCTATCACGTAAGTGACGAGATGTAACAAACTTACCATCTTTACCAAAGAAAGGAGAGTTGTTAATGCTGAAAGTCATACTCATAGTAGGCTCATCAACACTAATGATAGCAAGTGCTTCCTGGTTTTCAATATCAGAAATAGTATCACCAATTCCAAAATCTTCAAGCCCAACAACAGCACATAAATCACCAGTTAAAACTTCTGTTACTTTACGTTTGCCCATTCCTTCAAAAACATATAATTCCCTAACACGAGTTTTTTTAACGGTACCATCAGCTTGCATTAAAGCAATTGGTTGACCTTCTTTAATAGAACCACGAGTTACTTTACCAATTGCAATTCTTCCCAAGAAAGAAGAATAATCCAAAGAAGTGATTTGCATTTGCAAAGTGCCTTCATTCACTTTTGGCAATGGAACATATTGAATAATACCATCCATTAAAGGAGTGATGTCTTCACATTGAACATTCTCTTTATTAAACCAACCATTTTTTCCACTACCATAAAAAGTAGGGAAGTCAAGCTGTTCTTCAGTTGCATCTAAATTAAAGAATAATTCAAAAACCGCATCGTGTACTTCATCAGGACGACAGTTTGGTTTATCAACCTTATTAATTACAACAATTGGTTTAAGATTTAATTGCAATGCTTTTTGCAACACAAAACGAGTTTGTGGCATTGGACCTTCAAAAGCATCAACTAATAAAATAACACCATCAGCCATTTTCAAAACACGCTCAACCTCTCCACCAAAATCGGCGTGACCAGGTGTATCTATTACATTTATTTTAACGTCTTTGTAAGTAACAGCAGCATTTTTAGAGAAAATAGTAATACCTCTTTCTCTTTCTAAATCATTACTGTCCATTATCAAATCACCAGTTTCTTGGTTGTCTCTAAACACTTTTGTAGTGTGTAAAATCTTGTCAACCAATGTTGTTTTGCCGTGGTCAACGTGTGCAATAATTGCAATGTTCCTAATGTTCATATTCTATTTTGTGTAAATAATTTGCCTATAAAGTCGGCAAAAGTAAGGGTTTGAAGCGGCTTTAATAGATTAAGTTATGTTAATGAACATTAATAGTGCATCACTCTTAAATAATTTAGCGTTGATTTCACTTGCTTTTTTCCCAAGCATCCATTTTTTTCTCCAATACATCAAGGGGCAAACAACCATCTTTTAGCAATTCATCGTGGTAATCCTTTATAGAAAATGAAGCACCTTTTTCTTTACTATATTTTTCTCGTAGCTCTTTGATTTTTAAAGCTCCAGTTTTATAGCTTAATGCTTGTGCAGGTATTGCCATATAACGCTCAATCTCAGCAGTAGCACCATCTTCAGTAATTTGTTCGTTTCCCATCATATATTTTATGGCATCTTCACGGCTCATATTTTTTGTGTGAATGGCAACATCTACAACCAAACGAATAGCACGATGAATTTCATCGCCTAACCCACCCATATATTGATAAGGGTCGGTGTAGCAACCTAACTCTTTACCCAAACTTTCGCAATACAAAGCCCAGCCCTCGCCATAAGCACCATACCAGCTAAACCTTCTAAATTTAGGCAGGCTTTCATTTTCTTGCTGCAAAGAAATCTGGTAATGATGCCCAGGAATAGCTTCGTGCAAAAACAAACTTTCCATACCACTTGTAGTGTTGAACTTTGTGGCATCAATAATTGGGATATAAAAAATACCAGGTCTTGTTCCATCTGCACTGCCTTGATTATATTCTGCACTGGAACTCGCAGCACGAAAGGCTTCCGTTTGTCTTATCTCAAATTTTGTTTTGGGTACTTTGCCAAACATTGTTTGCAACTTAGGGTCTATTTTATTTTGAATAGAATGAAAAGCAGCCAACACTTCTGCTGGAGTTTTATAGGGCATAAACTGTTTGTCATTCTTCATAAACTCAAAGAAGGCTTTTAAGTCTCCATTAAATTTTACTTCAGTTTTAACCTTCTCCATTTCTTCACGAATGCGTTTCACCTCCTCTAATCCTTTAGCATAAATTTCATCAGGTGTGTGGGTTGTTGTTGTCCATTGTTCAATTAAATATTTATAATAATCACTACCAGTTGGGTTGCTGCTAATGCCACTTGTTGCACGTGCTTTTGGCAAATATTCTTTCTCGAAAAAGTCGCCCAATTTTTTATACGAAGGAACAATTTGTTCTTTAATCAATTTGGTATAATCTGCTGTAAGCCTTTGTTTGTCTGCATCAGAGAATGTTGTTGGGAGTTTTGTAATTGGTCCCCAAAACAAACTTTTGGTAACATCATCTACAACTATTGCTTTGCATTGAGGAATGATTTTTACTACCAATGTCTTTGGTAACACATAGTTTTTCTCTATTCCTTTTTTAAAATAAATAATAGCACTATCAACCCACAAACTGAATGCTGTAGCACGTTTTGTCCAATCATCATAATCTTTTACAGTTTTGAAAGGTTGGTTGCCATCGCCACTACCAAGTTGCCCCATATCTAAATGGCGACCATAAAATTGATTAAGTGGTGTAAGGTTTTCATTAAAGGTTAGGCCTTTTAAACTCATTGCCATTTCACGCTTAAATACATCGTAACTGATTTTGTCGTTATCGTTTAAATCATCTCGTTTAAAACCATCAATAGCTTTTGCATAATTGCTGAAAAAGGCTTGTAGCTTGGCTTTGTAGCTATCGGTAAAGTCTGCATACAATTTATCGTTGTAGCGATTATCTCCATTGGATGTAGCTTCTAAAGGAAAGAGTTGCAAACGCTCCTCATAATATTTATCAAGCATTGTTGCCAAATCTTTATTGGCTGCAACAGTTGTTGTTGCATTTTGATGGGAGTTACAACTTGCCATTACTGCAATGATTAAGAGAGATGAAATAATTTTTTTCATATAAAATTTATTAGGGAATAAAAATAAGAAGATTGGAATGATGAGAAAAATATTTGGATGAATGGAAGCTTAATACTCATAAAACCCTTTACCAGTCTTCTTTCCAAGCTCTCCTGCTGCTACTTTTTGTTGTTGAATAATAGAGGGTTTTAATCTTTCGGGTTTACCCATTGCTTCATAAACAATATTGCTAACACCAAAGTTGATGTCCATAC
>JANYEP010000240.1 GCA_025363075.1 Chitinophagaceae bacterium
TTTCAGGGTCTGGACTAACTGCACTCCAATTGCCATAACGAGGAACTAATAAATATTCTCCGCCACCATTTAAGTGAATTGATGCTAACTCATATAAAGTTGCACTAAGCTGTGTAAATTGTTGAGATGCTAATGGAGCGTCTCCCCCACCCATCCAACTTGCAGGAGTAGCAGCACCTGTGATGTACAAAGTGTTTGCAGCAGGTGGGTCAACTTTTGGAGGAATTGAATAAGGTATAACACTAAATTTCAATGTGTTTGAAATAAGTTTTGCATTTGATGCATTAGAGGCTAAATCACTTATTACACGTATTTCAATATTGTGGCTAACTGATGGTTGCAACAAAAGTTGATTTAATAAGTAATCATTCAAGTCAGATACAAGAATTGATTTAGATAAATCCTTGCTTACTGATAGTGATTTTTTATTAGGGTTTGTGAAGTTTGAACCAGTTGTATCAATTTCAACTGTGTAACTTACATTCTGAGAACTTAATCCTGTTGTAGATTGATAGTTTGGATTCGTCCACATTAAGTTCACTGCTTCTAAATCTTTGTTTGCATAACTCAAGGGAATGCTTGTGTTATTTGCTTTTGATGCTGTTAATACTGGGTTTGTGCCACCAGTATAATAAATTTTATTTTCATCTTTTTTACAACCCCAAAGTGTTGTAATCAGTAGAGATGATAAGAGCAAAATTTTTGATAAATATTTCATAATTTATATTTTTTATTGTTATTAATATCCTGTGTTTTGTTTTAAGTTAAGATTAACAGCTAAATCTTTCGCAGGCAGTGGATATAGTTTTCTGTAAGCATCTACGCTTGTTCCACTTGATACACCTCCTTTCCAAGGCCATAAATAAGAGCTTTCTACAAATTGATCATATCTTATTAAATCTGTTCTTCTAAATCCTTCCCAGAACAATTCTCTAGCTCTTTCTTTAATGTAGTACTGAACATCACTAATATCAGATGAAGTTACATTTCCTTGAGCTGATCCATAAGCCCTTTGTCTTAAATTATTCATATAAGTTAATGCAGTTGCTGCATCACCTGTAGTTGCACCACGAGTAACTGCTTCTGCATAAATCAAATACATTTCAGCAATTCTGAAAATTGGCATATCAATATCAACATAGTTTTGATCGCTACCATTTGCTCCAGCTTTTGTTTTGTTACGATATTTTGTTACCGTGTATCCATCTGTAAATTTAGTTAAATCACTTATCTCAAGACTTTGACCACCAGTATAAAATTCAGCTCTTTTGTCTGAATTGTTTGTTAAATCTACATAAAGGTTAATGATACTTTTAGTAGTTCTTAACCCTACCCAACCACCATTAATACCATAATCTGCTGCATTCATAGAACCTCCAACAGAAGCGTGAGTAAGGAATGTTGTGCCACCAAAATTTTGGGTTCTAATTCCATCATAATTAATAGTGAAAATATTCTCGCTTGTATTAGTATTATTGTCAGCCAACATCAATTGAGTGTAATCGTTAATTAATGAGTAGCCAGAGTTGATTACTTTGCTTGCATAAGTAGCTGCATCATTATATCGTGCTGTTCCAGTATAAACTTTTGCATTCAAATATAAACGAGCTAGCAAAGCCTGACATGCTGCTTTATCTACTCTACCATATTCATTGGTTCTTGCATCCATTAAGCTTGGTTCAATAGCTTTTAATTCGCTTTCGATGTAGCTGAATAAATTAGCACGAGATATTTGTTTTGGAATAGTTACTCCAACAATATCATTCTCAGTCATAAACGGAGGATTGCCAAACAAATCCATTAAAACCCAATATTGATATGCTCTTAAAAAACGAGCTTCTAATACATATTTTTTAATGTCAGCAGCATCTTGACCAGTTATACCTCTGCTTGCAAGTTTAGCATCTGTTGATTGACGAATCAATTCATTCGCTACTGTTATCTGATATGTGCTACGATAATAAAGACCTGTAAGCATTGGATTGCTTGCACTCCAGTTCATCAAATGAAAATCTTGAATACCCGGATCTCCCCAAGCAACAACAGCTTCATCTGTACTTAATTCTTGAGCTTTCCAAAACAATCTAAGAAAGTCTGATGTTCCTGGGTCAATACCAGCAATATCACCTGAACCAGATCCACTATTACCAGTTAATGCAAATGCACCATAAACCTTTGCCAATACTTCTTTGTATCCTAAAGGTGTGGAATAAACAACATCTGCTGTTACATCGTTGGTTGGTGTTTGGTCGAGCATTTTTGTGCAAGAACTCATTGTTCCTGCAACAACAGCTGCAACCATCGTAATTTTTAAAATATATTTTTTCATATTAATTATTTTTATTTAGTGTTTTAATTAAAAGTCTAACCCAATACCTACAACAAAAACTCGTGGGCGTGAGTATAAATTGTTATCAATTCCACCACTTTGTTCAGGGTCAAGTCCTTTATATTTTGTAATTACAAATGCATTTTGAACATTAGCACTTAATCTTAAGTTGGCTTTATTATTAAACACTTTTCCAAAGTTGTAACCAATGTTGATATTGTCCATTCTGAGGAAAGATGCATTTTCAACCCAATAATCACTTAAATAATAATTAGGACCATTACCAGACATTCCAGAACTTAAAACAGCTGTTGACCCATTATTTAAAATTCCTATTGGATTAATAATATTACGAGCTGTTCCTGTGTTACTGGCAACATTATTATACATATAATTTCCAAAATTTGCTCTTGCAACAAAACCTGCATTCCATTTTTTGTAACTAACGCTTGTGCTTAATCCCAAGAATACAACTGGATCTGGTTGTTTATATCTGTATAAATCAGAACTGTTAACAGTTCCATCACGATTTACATCTTCAAATAATCCATCAATAGGTTTGCCAGTTTTAGGGTCATAAATTTGTTTATAAACGTAGAAAGCATTATGTGCGTAACCCACTGAGTTTATTTGAACATTATTGCCAGTTCCTCCAGAAATTCCACCTACAGAGTTACCTATGTAGTTAGGGTCATTATTAAGAGTTAAATTGGTAATTTTATTTTCGTTGTAGTTAACATTGAAAGCAACATCCCAATTTAAATCTTTTTTACGTACTACACCAAGGTTTACGTTAAAGTCAATCCCTTTATTAGTCATACTACCAATGTTTGCGTTAATCAAATTAGTAAAATTTGATCCAGCTGGTTGTTGTGCAGCACTATATAATTTATCAGTTGTTTTTTCGTAATATTCAATACTACCACTAACCCTATTATTAAATAATGAATAATCTACGCCAAAATTGAGTGTTTTGGTTTCCTCCCATTTAACTTTTTCGTTAAAGCCAGCTGGTGCATACAGGTTATAGAAAGTATTACCTAATTGATATTGGCTTTGATTGCTACTTAAAGAATAGTTCTGTTGATATAAATAGTCGCGGCCTAATCTTTCTTGACCTGTTAAACCATAACCAATTCTCAATTTTAAATCGTTGATGGCTTTAACATTTTTTAAGAAAGATTCATCTTTAACTCTCCATCCCAATGCTGCAGAAGGAAAGACACCCCATCTATTATTTTTTGAGAATCTAGAAGATCCGTCTTTACGTGCAGATACTGTAAGTAAATATTTGCTTTTGTAGCTATAATTCAATCTACCAAAAACGCTAATGATAAGATTGCGAGGAATATCATATGCAAAATTTGGACTACTAACTACCGAGCCATCATAAGTGTTATCAGTATAGTTGTAATTTTTTGTTTTGTAATCGTTGTAAGAGTAACCAACGGTTGCATCAAATTTACCAATATTAGTTTCTTTAACGTAATTTAAATAAGCATCTAAAAATACATTTCTTTGTTCTTGACGATAAATGTTATTTACGCCACCATGCATATTGCCATTGGCATCTTTAAATCTTTTATAGCTCATAGCTGCACTATCATTAATAACAATAGTTCCAGTACCTGTTGCTACATCATAACCCATATTTAAAACAGCTCTTAAATCTTCAAATCCGTGAAACTTATAGTCGAACTGAATATTGCCAATGCTTCTTTCAACATGGCTATTATCTTGTTTTTGGGTTAATAACCCAAGCGGATTTAATGGAGCCAAAGATTTAAGTCCAGTTGTAGAACTTGCATCCAACCATTCCCAATATCCACCAAAACGATTGCTACCACTATAAACAGGTTTTGTAGGGTCAAATGAAACAGCTGCACCAATTGCACCTTCATTAGCAAATTTATTTTCCGTAACAGCACCTTTTAAATTAACATCTACTTTAAGATGGTCTTTAAAAAATTTAGGACTAACAACTATTGAAGCAGTTGTACGTTTCATATTTCCACCTCTTAAAGTTCCATCTTGATTTAAAAAACCAATGCTTGCTCTAAAAGGAGTTTTTTTGCAAATAGCACCAGACATACTTAAATTATTATCTGTACCTAATGAGGTTTTAAAAATTTCATCTTGCCAGTTTGTATTTGCATTACCAAGTAAAGCCACATCAGCAGATTTGCCATTAGCTTTTACAAAATCTCTAAGTTGTTGTGCTGACAAAACTTCAATTTGTTTGCCAGGACTGTAAACGCTTGTAGTAGAAGAAAAAGTAAAAGTTGGTTTACCAGCTTTTCCTCTTTTAGTTGTAATGAGAATAACGCCAGCAGAAGCTCTTGAACCATAAATTGCTGTTGCAGAAGCGTCTTTTAGTATAGAAAAAGACTCTATATCATTTGGATTAATAAGATTCAAAGGATTTGCTGAACCAGAAATTCCGTTTTCTCCCAAAGGAATACCATCAATGATGATAAGCGGATCATTACTGCCATTTAAAGATGCACCACCTCTAATTCTAATAGTACTTCCACTTCCTGGAGCACCACCATTTGGTGTTACAGCAACACCTGCAACTTTACCTGCAATTAATTGTTCTGGTGTAGTTATAGCACCTTTTACAAAGTCTTTAGAAGACACAGTTGCGACAGATCCAGTAAGATCTTTTTTCTTTGCAGTACCATAACCAATAACTACTACCTCATTGAGGCTTTCGTTTCCACCAGCTTTCATCGAAACATTCATTGAACCTGAGGAAGGAACCTGCATTTCAATGGTTGCAAAACCAATTGAAGAAATTTCTAATGTTGCATTTGTTGGTGCTTTCACCGAAAATGTACCATCAGCATTTGTTTTGCCAAGTGCTTTACCACCTTTAATTTTAATGGTAGCACCAGCTACTGCTGCTCCAGCAGCATCGGTTACTTTTCCTGTAACCACTTTGTCTTGTGCATTCGTTTGCGTAACAAACAAAAGCATCAGCATTGCAACAAACAATCGTTTTAAATTCATAATTTTTGTTTTTGTTGTTTATAGTTAATAATAAAGAGACTTGTTATTTATTGTTTCTGAAAGAACAATTTATCGAGCCACCACAACTTTCTGCACTTGTTTTTTTCCATTCAACTCTACTTGCAAAAAATACATTCCATTACTCACCAAAGCGGTATTAAAGATATTTTTATTTAAGCTTAATTGTTGCTCACCTTTTGCTTTATAGCCAGCATATAAATTGGCAACTACTTTTCCGCTCACTTCAATTAATTTTATGCTTACGTTCCCACTATTTGGTAAGTCATATTTCACAATACTATTTTGTGTAAGTGGGTTTGGACTTACTTCAATATGCAAATCTGTTAAATCATAGTTTGGAGTAAAAATTCCTGTAGGAATACTGATAGGTTTGTCAGTAAACACATAGTAATCTCCAGGAAGAAATAAGAAGCTAAAAGTAGAACCAGTAACATTAATTTGAGCTCCAGTGAAATAATTATACCAAGTACCTGTTGATGGAAACGTAATGGATGAAGGCGTTGTGCTTAATCCAAAGTTTCCTGCAACAACAACTTTTAAAGTTGCATCACCAAAATACATTTGCTTGATAGCTGAAGAAAGATTGTAGGTTACAGTATTTGTGGTAAAAGCTGTTGTATAATTTGAGTTTCCTCTTAAGGCAAATAATTTTGAATAAACGTTGTATAAATTTTTACGTTTAGTGTTATTGGTATAATTCCAAACAATAGGCTTTTCATCCAATCTGCAATTTGTGCTTATTGTAAGGTTAGAACAAGTATTAATTGAATAATCATAACCTAACTCGCCCATTTGCCAAATCATTTTTGGTCCAGGAATCATTGTTAAAAAAGCAGCAACAGCCTCTTGTCTTTTTAGTGCAGTAGTAGTATCTTTTACAGAATAAGAGCCATTAATATTTCCATAATTAATATTCTTATACATCAACCTTTCTTCATCGTGGCTTTCTGCGTAAGTAACTAAATTTGCAGTACCCCATCCTCTGTTAGATGCAATTGCTCTGCTAAAATCCCAATCATTATTGGTGCTAAAGCCCATACTTGCCTGATTGAAATTATAGTTACTATTTCCCCATAATAACATTCCATAATTTGATAAAGCAATTTCTTCTGCATCAACTGCAAAATGTTCTAAAATACAATATGAGTTTGGAGAAACTGCTTGCATTTTATCATAAATTCTTTTCCATATAGCAACTCTGCTTGCATCGTAATTTCCCCACAAGCCAACATCTGTTCCACTATTGAATTGTGTAAAGCCTTTAGATAAATCCCATCTAAATCCATCAGCATTATAATCAACCAACCAATGGGTAACTACTCTATCTACAAAATCTTTGGTAGCTTGACTTTCGTGGTTAAAATCGTATCCAACACTAAATGGATGTGTGGCATCTGGATTAAACCAAGGATTACTTGCAGAAGGTTTATTATTTGTAGCATCCCAATACATTTGAACCATTGGACAACTACCAAAAGCGTGATTCATTGCAATATCTAAAATAACTGCAATACCATTTTTATGACATTCGTCTATCAATTGTTTTAAAGCAACAGAAGTTCCGTAAAATTTATCTGGTGCAAAGAAAAATGCAGGATTATAACCCCAACTATTATTTCCTTCAAACTCCATTACAGGCATTATTTCAATAGCATTTATACCAAGATTTTTTAAATAAATCAATGAATCTTTTACTGTTTGAAAACTTTGATTATTTACAAAGTCTCTCACCAATAATTCATACACCATCAAGTTCTTTTTGTTTGGTCGTGTAAATGAATATTGCCAATTGTATGGGGTTTGATTTGTTTGCAAAACACTTACTATTCCTGTTGCTAAGCCATTTGGATATGGTTTTAAGTTAGGGTATTTAGCAGCAGGTATATATTGATCATTCCAAGGGTCTAAAACTTTCTCTGAATTATAATCAGCAACAGTTAATGAGCCATCAATTACATATTGATATGCATATTCAACCTTTGAAGTAAGTCCTGTTATTCTCAACCAAAAATATTTTCCATCAGACGTTTTGTTCATTTGATAGGGAGCAGTCTGTGTCCAATTATTAAAATCACCAATAACTACAATATTGCTTTTGCCAGGGGCATATAAAACAAGTGTAACAGCAGTTGAATCTGCTTCATAAAATATTCCATCGTGGGTAATTCCTGTAGGAAGTGGGACAATATTTACAGCACTTGCAACATAAAATTTAATTGTATCAGATGCAGTATTTACTCCATTATTTGCTTGCACAACAATTGTTTGAACACCAGATGCAGTAATGGTTTGAGTTGATGTAACTTGAGTTGCAGCAGTTGCAGTACTCACCAAATTTCCATTAAAATATAAATTAATATTTGAAGTGGTGCTTGCATTACCAACAATATTTATATTGTCACCAACATTTTTTGTAATTGTTTCTACACCTAAGTTATAAAATGGCGTTCTTAATGGGTTGTCAACTCTTGCATAAAGTCCATTATCATATACAGGAACATACATATCGGTTCCATCAGAATTACGAAGCACTTTATTGCCATTGCCACTTCTAAATAAAATTGCAATTCTCAATATTTTTTCAGAAGCATTTGTAATTCCAAAAAAATTACGAACACCTCCTGTAATTGTAAACTTCCATTTATTATTTCCAAGATAAGTTGCATTTGCACCAACAGTTGTTGTTGCCCAAGTAAATGGTGTATATTTCCAGTTGCTTGGCGATGTACTTAAATTAGTAATCGCTCCAAGGTGAACATAAACATCTGTAGTGGGTGTGTAGTTCTTGAGTCCTTGATTTCCAAGGCTTGCATCACAAATAATATCAACGCTTGTAGAGGATTCTTGGATAAACTGAGGACTCCAACTTAGCAATTGAGCGTTACCAATTGTGGCAATTAGTAACATCAGTATTAGGCTACTTAATTTCATATGTTGTTATGCAAACGTTTGTTTAGAATGTGTAAGTTTAACACATTCTATTACAAAGATGAGTATTTAATACAAACCATCAAATTTTTTTTAACAAATCGTTAACTTTTTTTCTCTTATAGAAATTAGACAGTTTTTAAAAAATTATTTTAAA
>JANYEP010000251.1 GCA_025363075.1 Chitinophagaceae bacterium
CCACCGCCAACTGGTTGTTTAGCTAGTGGAATCAGTTTCACAAACTCCTCCTTGGGTGGAGACGACTTTATTTGGCATTTTGGTGATGGTACTTTATCTACAGATGAAAATCCAGTTCATATTTACAACAACTTTGGTAATTATATTGTTACTCTTATCATTAAAAATTCGTTTAGCTGTAATAAAATTGATAGTATTAATTACCCCATAACTATCAGCACCTCACCAACAGCATTTTATACTTACAGTCCGTCGCCTCCAAAAGTTAATATTCCTGTAACTTTTATAAATAAATCAACTGGAGCGGTTAATTACATTTGGACTTTTGGCGATGGCGATACCATAAAAACAAATAATATTAATCAAAATATTAGTCATCTATACACCCAAACTCAAACTTTTCATACTTGCTTACAAGTGTTTAATATGTTTGGTTGCACAGATACTTTTTGCAGAGACATTGCTGCGAGAATAAATCCTTTATTTGATGTACCAAATGCAGTTTCACCAGACGGTATAAATAAGAAAATTTTTGTAAAAGGCTTTGGAATAAAAAAAATAAGTTGGAATATATATAATCGTTGGGGTCTTTTAATGTTTACCACAAATGATATAAACGAAGGTTGGGATGGAAAATATAAAGGTGAAATTCAGCCACAAGATGTGTATCACTATACCTTGCTTGTTGAATTTTATAATGATAAAAAAGAAACAAAAACTGGCGACATTACATTACTTAGATAATTGAAATTAAATACAATATAAATTATATATTAATAAAAAGTTGAATAAATTAAACCAAATATCAATCTCACTATTTTGTACTTTGTACCTTGTACTTTGTACGTTTTACTCTTTTTCTCAAGACCTACACTTTTCTCAATATAATAATGCTCCATTACTCATAAACCCTGCAAATACAGGATTTTCACCAGATTGCGATTTTAGAATTGGCATAAATAGTAGAACACAATGGGCTGCTACAAATGTACCTTACAAAACTACAAGTGCTTGGGGCGATGCACAGCTGTTTCGAAATAAATTGGAAAATGGATGGCTTGGTCTTGGTGCAGTTGTGCTGAGTGATGTAGCTGGTACGGGTAATTTAACTTCTACAAAAACCTATCTCAATATTGCATATCATCAATTAATTGATGACAATAATTTATTGAGCTTTGGAATAGGGGGTGGGTTGGTTCAAAAAAGAATTGATTTTGACAAGCTGACTTTTAACGATCAATGGAATGGGAAATTTTTTGATATAGATGTTCCAACAGCTGAAAGGAGTAGTTTTATTGCTAATAATGCTTCTTACATTGATTTGAATGCTGGAATTAATTATGCCTGGTTTGCAAGCGATAATTTTTATTTGAACACTGGAATAAGTGTAATGCACTTAAATATGCCTGCTGAAACTTTTTTTAATCCAAATACTGTTGATGCAAGACTTAGCAGACGGTATAATTTTTTCGTTAATGCAAGTGTGAAAGTAAATGATGCTTTAATTTTAAATCCACATCTTTATTACAGTAAAATAAGCACATCTGAAGAAACTGTTATTGGGTTTAATGGACAGTATAATCTTAGTGGGGAAAATGGAAATAGCCAATTGCTTTTTGGAATTCATTATAGAAACAACGATGCAGTTTTTCCATCAGTGGGTTATCAGATTGGAAAATTGCAGTTGAACTTTAATTACGATGCCACAGTTTCAACTTTAACAAACTACAGCAATTATAGAAGTGCCTACGAATTGTCTATTCTTTGGAAAGGAATTTATGGTGGAAGAGATGGAAGCGAAAGAGCAATGAGATGCCCAGGGTTTTAAGTTATATATTTTTTGTCAATATTAGTTAACATAATATTAATTATAGGATAATATAATACTTTAATTTTTATGAATACTATTTAGAATCAATCATTTATAAACTAACAAAAAAGCAAACCTTCAATGAAGATTTGCTTTAGTATAGGATTTTAAAAAGTAACTTTAATAAATAAAAATTCGTTTGAATATTTATAAAGAAGCCATATCAATTACAAAACGTTATTTAACATCACTTTTCAGTAAGCGTTCATAAGCTGCATTAATATCCTGCATTTTAATTATTTCAATTTCTGAAACAATATTATTTTGCCCACAAAAATCCAGCATTTCCTGTGTTTCTGCAATGCCACCAATCACAGATCCTGCAACAGATTTTCTACCCAGTATCATAGGAACTGTATTTAAAATTGGTTCAAGTCCGCCCAAATATCCAACCAAAACTAATGTTCCATTGATATTCAATGTGGTAACGTAAGGATTGATATCGTGAACGTAAGGAACAGTATCAATAATTAAATCAAATTTTCCTTTAACAGATTGCATTTGATTTTCGTCAGTTGAAATGATAACTGTATTTGCACCTAAAGCTACAGCATCTTTCGCTTTAGATGGAGTTCTTGAGAAAAGTGTAACATCAGCCCCTAAGCCTTTTGCAAGTTTAATAGCCATATGTCCCAAGCCACCTAAACCTACGACAGCAACCTTAGTTCCAACACCAACATTCCAATGACGTAAAGGCGACCAAGTAGTAATACCAGCACAAAGCAATGGAGCAACTGCTGATAAATCTAAATTTTCTGGAACCCTTAAAACAAAATCTTCAACCACAACAACTTTTTGTGAGTAGCCACCAAAAGTATGACCACCAAGATGCTTGTCTTTTCCATTATATGTACCAACCATACCATTGAGGCAATATTGTTCCAAATCTTTTTTGCAACTATCACAAGTTCGACAACTATCGACCAAGCAACCAATTGCTGCCATATCTCCAACTTTAAATTTGCTAACTTCACTCCCTACATTTGTTACTCTACCAACAATTTCGTGTCCAGGAACTGAAGGATAAATAGTTCCACCCCAATCATTTCTTGCAGTGTGTAAATCTGAGTGGCAAACACCACAATACAAGATTTCTATTTCAACGTCCCTTGCTGTTGGTTCACGTCGTTCAATACTCATTTGTTTTAAATCTGCATTGGCAGCATCAGTGCCAAAGGCCTTTACTGTTTTTGTACTCATTTTTTGTTTTATTAAAATAAAAAGACTGAAGTTTGAAGATTAACTTCATTGAGTAAAGCTAAAGATTGATTTTGATGTAGCAACAGCATTTAAACAAAATACTCATTATAGTAAATGGTTTAAATATTTACATCATTTTGAACATTTAAAAATGTATCTCATTTAGAAGATTAAGTTGGGAATCCTATGTACCCTTCTATCCTATTTTATATTAAGCAATTTATTGAAACTTGATTAATGTGCGACTGCTTTGTTGCTATCATAATCTATTCCTTGCTTTTTTAAAATTGAACTAGCTTTGATTGCATAAAAAGCTAAGTATGCAAAACAAATAATTCCTACAATGTAACTATACTGAATGCCTATTTTGTCGGATAGCAAACCTTGAAGCCAACTAACAATGCCGCCACCCATAATCATCATAATTAGCAAGCTGCTTCCTTGATTGGTATTTTTTCCCAAACCAGCAACTGCTATAGTAAAAATGCAAGGCCATAAAGTGCTGCAAAATAATCCCACACTAATAAAAGAATAGGCACTCACAATGCCTGTAGTAAGCATACCAATGGTTAATGCTAATATGCCAGCGATAGAAAAAATAAGTAACATTTTTACAGGATTGTTATCGCTTAAAATATCTGCAACAATCATAATTGCTATCACGATTAAGTAAACATAAAATTGTGAAACGTCTTGTTGAGCAATTGTATTTACTAATAAAAATACACCAAAAGCCAAGTAAGGCATTAAGAATTTCAGAGCTTGTTTTACACCTTTGGTTACATCAAAAACACCAACAGCCCCTGTCCATCTACCAATCATTAAACTTGCCCAATACAATGAAATAAATGGAGCTACTTTTTGTGTTGAAATGTTTAAATGTTGCTCAAGATAAGCTGGTAAATTGCTTGCTGTTGCTACTTCTACACCCACATAAACAAAAATGGCAATCATACCCATCACTAATTGTGGATAAGCAAATGCAGATGCTTTATCAACTATTTTTTTAGAAGTGTTTTCTTTTTCAAAATCAAATTCTGCTTCTGTATTTTCTGTTTCAATTTTGTTGGGTAATGAAGAAAATTTCAGAAAAACAGCCACCAATGCAAATGCTAATCCAAGAATTAAATATGGAATTTTTACACTCTCAATACTTGCTTCTGTATTAGATGCAGCTACACTTCCAAAAATGGCAAAACTAACAAGCAAAGGGCCAATAGTTGTTCCAAAATTATTGATACCACCAGCCATAGTTAAACGTTGAGAGCCTGTTTTGGTATCACCCATTACGATGGCTAAAGGATTTGCTGCTATTTGTTGTAAAGAGAAACCTAAGCCAACAATAAACAACCCACTAATCATTAAAATAAATGAACCACTATTGGCAGCAGGGTAAAACAATAATGTTCCGAGTGCAGAAATTAATAGCCCTAAACAAATGCCATTTTTGTAACCAATTTTATTCAATAAGTCAATTCCAAGTATTTTAGAGACTCCAAAATAAATGAGCGAACCCACGGTATATGCAACATAAAAAGCAACAGATACTAACTGGCTTTCGCCTTGCGAAAGATTGAATGCTTTTTTAAATACTGGTATTAGAATATCATTACTTGCTGCTACAAACCCCCAAAAGAAAAATACTATAATTAAACTTCCAAATTGAGCCCATTTTGTTTTTTGTTGCATACTATTTTATTGTGATTTATAAATTAATTTTTATAGAAACTCCCACTTAATACGTCCTCACTGCTTGTTCCAACCATTACATCAAAAGTTCCTGCTTCCACAATAAAATCTCCATTGTTGCTATAGAATCCAAGTTCTTTATCAGTCAAATATAATACAACTTCTTTTGTTTCACCAGCACCAATTTTTATTTTGCTAAAACCTTTTAATTCTTTTACAGGTCTAACTACACTTGCAGTTTTTTGATGAATATAAAGTTGTGCAATCTCCTCTCCTGCTACGGCACTTGTATTTTTTATGGCAACAGTTATTTTTATTTTTTTAGGATTTGAGTCATCTATTTTTAGGTTAGAATATTCAAACTTTGAGTAGCTTAAGCCATAACCAAAAGGATATAATGGCTTATTACTTTCATCGCCATAATGTGACCAAAAAACTTCAGATTTTGGCCCAGGACGACCAGTATTGTAGTGATTGTAATAAATAGGAACTTGACCTACACTTCTTGGAAAACTCATTGTAATTTTCGCAGATGGATTATTATCCCCAAATAGTGTAGATGCAATAGCATTGCCTGTTTGAGAGCCTAACTGCCAAGCTTCAACAATTGCAGGAATATGTTCATTAGCCCAAGTAATTGCTAAAGGTCTGCCATTCATTAACACCAGAATAATGTTTTTATTTACCTTGTAAATGGCTTCTAATAATTGTTGTTGCACGCCTGGCAAATCAAGTTTGCTTCTACTTCTTCCTTCACCACTTTGAAAACCGTGTTCACCCAAAACCATAATCACCACATTACTTTTTTTAGCCAGTTTTATAGCTGCTGCAAATTCGCTTTTATCTGTTTCATTTATTTTAACTTCTTCAGAAAAACTGGTTGGTGTAGTAATTAAATCAGCACCTTTTGCATAAGTAATATTTGCCCCAATGTTCTTCAATCCTTCTAATACAGAAATGGCTGTGTTATCATCGCTGCCTATTCTCCAGCTTCCTAATGGGCTGTTTTTATCATTTGCCAAAGCACCAATAACTGCAATATTTTTTTGTGTTTTTGCTAATGGCAATAAGTTGTTTTCATTCTTTAAAAGAACGATAGATTTTTTTGCCATATCCAACGATGCAGCAATATTGTCTGCGTGATAAATCAACTCTTTTTCTCGTTTTGCATCACAATATTTATATGGGTTGTCAAATAATCCTAATTCAAATTTTATTCTCAAAATTCTTCTAACAGCTTCGTCAATTACTTTAATATCTACTTTACCTTCATCAACCAATTGTTTTAAATGTCTAACATAGCTGTATGATTCCATATCCATATCACTACCAGCATTTGCTGCTAATTCAGCTGCGTGTTTTAAATCTTTTGCATAGCCGTGGTCAATCATTTCGTAACCACTACCCCAATCTGAAACTACAAAACCTCTAAAATCCCACTTTCCTTTTAATATGTCTCTTTGTAAAAATTTATTACTAGTTGCAGGTATTCCATTTAAAACATTAAAAGAATTCATCACAGTTTTAACGTCACTTTCTACTGCTGCTTTAAATGGTGGTAAAATAATATTGTAGAGGGTTGAAGTGCCTACATCAACAGTATTGTAATCTCTGCCACTTTCTGCAAAGCCATAGCCAGCAAAGTGTTTAACACAAGCTATGATAGAACTGTTAGAAGCTAAATCTGTTCCTTGAAAACCTCTAATTTGTGCAGCACCAATTTTAGAACCTAAATAAGGATCTTCACCAGCACCTTCCATCACTCTACCCCAACGTGCATCTCTTGTAATGTCAACCATAGGTGCAAAAGTCCAGTTAATACCAACAGCAGAAGCTTCAATAGCTGCGATGTGTGCTGATTTTTCAATAGCATCTAAATCCCAACTACAAGCACTTGCCAATGGAATTGGAAACAAGGTTTTATGTCCGTGAATAACATCAAAACCAAACAACAATGGAATACCTAAACGAGTTTCATTAACTACAATCTCTTGCAGCTTTCTCACATTCTCAACTCCTTTAACATTCAATACTGCACCAACCATACCTTTTTTTAAATGGTCGTATTTTTCTTTTGCATTCCCTTCTTTTGGTGTTGGGCCAGTTACTTCCCAAAAACCGTTGTATTGATTCATTTGCCCAATCTTTTCTTCCAAAGTCATTTTTGAAAGCAGGGTGTTTACCTTGGTATCTATTGAAATGTTGGTTTGTGAAAATATTATTTGGGAAAAGCAAATGCCAAAACACACAGCAAGTACTCTTAGCCTATTGTAAGGTTGAAATTTCATTGTTTAGGTTGATAAATGAAATAAAAAATAGGATTGAATTATAAAAATCTAATCATATAAAAGTTCGGTTGTAGTTTATATGATTAGATTCTATGGTTTCTCAAATTACTTGTAAACTCTTATGTAATCAACTTCCATTGTGGCATTGGTAATGTTAGGGTCAACTGCACCACCAAAATCGCCACCCATTGCAACGTTTAATATAAAAAAGAAATCGTGGTTAAATGGAATTGCGTTACTGTTTGCAACTGTGTGAAACAACACATCATCTACATAGATTTTGATTGCAGCTGCACTCCAATCTAAACTGTATTTATGAAACTGAGTAGTAGCATTTGAAATAGTTGTGGTTGCTCCATTTCCATTGCCACCAGAATGACCAGGATAGTGTAGTGTACCAAAAATTTTATTTAAATCATTGCCTTTGTGTTCCATAATATCTATTTCGCCACAGCTAGGCCAAGTGTTGGTTGAAACATCACTTCCAAGCATCCAAAGAGCTGGCCAAGTGCCACCACCTGCTGGTAATTTTGCCATAATATCTACTTTGCCATAAGTAAATGCAAACTTGTTTTTACTTATTAATCTCGCAGACGTATAGTTGCTGCCATTGTAACTTTCTTTCAACAATTTTATCTTTAATACACCGCCTTGCACTACAGCATTTTCTGGACGAGCCGTGTAATATTCCAATTCATTATTACCCCAACCACCAGCACCTAAATCATATCCCCATTTTGCAGGGTTGGGTGCACCATCTGTGTTAAATTCTTCGCTCCAAAAAACAGTTGTAACAACTTTTACGCTCACTTGTATTGATTTAGAAATGGTTTGTCCACTTGCATTTGTTGCAATTACATTTACAGTGTATGTGCCTGTTGCAGCATATTTATAGGTAATTGTACCAGATGCTACAGTTTGAAAAGTGCCATCGCCATAATCGTAATCATAGCTGGTAGCATTTGTTGCAGATGCTATAAATGCTACATTACCACTACTATCAGTGCTTATAGTTGCAGCTACTGTGAGGTTGGTTGGTGCTACTCCCCCATTTGTATTATTTGAATCTTTTTTGCAAGAAAATAAACTCAATAAGGATATTGATATTACTGTTATTAAAGACATAGCTTTCATATTATTTTTATTTAACTTTTAATTTTTGATACCAAGCATTTCCATCAACACCAATGTTACGTAGTTGAATTGTTGTTGATGTGATAGATAAAATTTCGTAGGTATTGCCACCTGTTGCAAAATTTACAATACCATTTCCTGGCACTAAAAATTGCTCTCTTGTTGAATTTGCTGTTGTTGACGCAGATGTTGCAACCGAGAAAACTAAATCCTTTGGTGCAGTTGTGATGTTGTAACAATTATCTCCCCCACTTAAACTGTAGTAAGAGGTTGCTGCTGCGATAATAAAAGTTTGTCCTTTGTTATCTAGACTCATCGAAATTTTATTGTCGTTGATTTTAGTAAAAGTAATTTCATCATCATACAAACAAGCGTCCCTACTGTTAGGAGTTGCAGCATACCAGTCTGGAGAAAAAGAAGCTGTTGGTCCAACACCAACGTGTCCTGGGGCATTGTGGTCTGTTATCCAAACTTGCGAAGAACCGTTGGTTAAATTAGCAACTATATTTGGTGGAATAGTGTGAGCAACAAATACTGTTACTTTTTTGGTAAGAATAGATGTGCTGCCACCTGTTCCAACTGCTGTAACTGTAATAGTGTAGTCATTTACACCTGGTGTTCTGTAGGTGTAAGTAGTATCTCCAGTTGGCACAATTGCAGTATTTCCATCACCAAAATCAACATTATAGCTTAGTGCATTTGTAGCACTTGAAGTAATAATTACATTGCCAGATCCATCACCATTAACGTTAATAGCATCTGCACCCTTTGCTGTTGCAGTTACAGTGAAATTTACTGGCGTTTTAATTTCACCAAAAGAGTATTCTGCTTTTTTGCATCCAGTAAAACATATTGCTATTAATGCTGCAATGATGTTTAATGATTTTATATATTTTTTCATAAATATTTTTTTTAGTTTAATGTAATATCATCGAAGTGGAAAGTAAAATTTGCTGAACCATCACCCATTATGCCATTATCAAAAATTAAGATAATATTTTGATATGTATTTGTAAGTGGGATTGCAGAATAATCGAAAGTTAATAGTTCCCAAGAATTAGCAACAGTTGTTAAAACTTCTTT
>JANYEP010000254.1 GCA_025363075.1 Chitinophagaceae bacterium
TATCAAGATAAACAAAAAAACAAAGGAATGAAACTGGTGAGCAGCCAGCATATTTTTATGGAGTTCATACCATTTGATGATAATCATTTTGATAATGATGGAAACATTTTACCAAACGCACAGCCATTAATGATGCACGAGGTTGAGGAAGGAAAAGATTATGCTTTGCTTATTAGCACAAGTGCTGGTGCTTGGCGATATTTAATTGGTGATACTTTAAGATTTATTAATAAGGATGAATGTGAAATAATAATTACAGGAAGAACCAAACATTTTCTAAGTTTAGTAGGCGAGCATTTGAGTGTTGATAATATGAACAACGCTATCCAAAAGGCTGGCGAAAAATTAAATATTTGTATTCCTGAATTCACTGTTGCTGGTGTACCTTACAATAATTTTTTTGCTCACCAATGGTATGTAGCAAGTAATGATGTTATAGATGCAGAAGCTTTGAAACTTAATATTGACAAGGCTTTATGCGAGTTAAATGATGATTATGCAGTTGAAAGAAAATCTGCTTTAAAAGATATTTTTGTTACTGTGTTACCCGAGAATGTTTTTATGGATTTTATGATAAGCAAGGGAAAAGTGGGTGGGCAACATAAATTTCCTCGTGTGTTAAAAGGGCAAATGCTGGAAGACTGGAAAAAGTTTATTGCTACACTAAAAGTAAATTAATTTTTTTGTTGAATGAGTGCTGAAAAAATTATCTCCGATTTTAAAAAGAAAAACTTCAAACCATATTATTGGCTTGAGGGCGAAGAGCCGTTTTTTATTGATGAAATAATGAACTATGCCGAGCATAAAATTTTATCTGAAAGTGAAGCAAGCTTTAACCTCTCTGTTTTTTATGGTAAAGACGCAAATTGGGCAGATGTGATGAATGCCTGCAAGCGTTATCCAATGTTTGCAGAAAGACAAGTCGTATTATTGAAAGAGGCACAGCAAATGAAAGATACAGATTTGGAAAAGCTGGATGCATACTTCGAAAACCCTTTGACATCAACGGTTTTGGTGGTAAGCTACAAAGATAAAAAGATTGATGCAAGAAAGAAAATTGTTAAAACAATTAAAGCAAAAGGCGAATTATTTACTACAAAAAAAATGTATGACAACCAGTTGCCAGAATGGGTGAGAGGAATGGTAGTGCAACACGGTTTGGACATCAATCCAAAATCGGTGGCGATGATTGTGGATAATATTGGAAACGATTTAAGCCGAATAAAAAATGAAGTTGAAAAGCTGGCTGTTAACTTAGGCAATCGAAAAACAATTACTGAAGACGATATTGAAAATTATATTGGCGTAAGCAAAGAATATAATGTGTTTGAATTGCAGGATGCCATAGGCAAAAAGAATTTGCCAAAGGCACTTAAAATTATTCAATACTTCGAGAAAAACCCAAAAGCTGGACCCATACAATTGGTGCTTCCCTCGCTGTACAGCTTTTTCAGCAAGGCATACACTATTTTTTCTGCAACAAGCTCCAACGAAAAAGAGATAGCCACACAGATAGGCATTAACCCATATTTTATAAAAGATTATATGGCAGCTGTAAAGAATTATCAATATGAAGGCATTGAGAAAATATTAATGCTACTTCACCACTACAATTTAAAAAGTGTTGGCATCAACAACAACAGCACTACTACTACCGATGCAGATTTAATGAAAGAATTTGTGGTGAAGATTATGGCGTAGTTTGTTGTTCAGTAATAGGTGATGTAAAGTTGAAAGGCATTACTAAATGCTCAATAAAAAACCTCGAAGCAAATACTTCGAGGTTTTTTGTTTTTATTTCATTGTAAAACTTTCTAAGAATTTGGTAGTAAAATTACCTGCTCTAAAATCTTCGTTTTGCATTAACTGCAAATGAAAAGGAATGGTAGTTTTAATACCTTCAATCACATACTCACTCAAAGCACGATACATTGTGTTTAAAGCTTCGTCTCTTGTACGTGCTACTGTTATTAGCTTTCCTATCATACTATCGTAATATGGTGGAATAACATAGCCTGCATACACGTGGCTATCAACACGCACACCATGACCACCAGGAGTATTTAAATAAGTAATTTTTCCTGGGCTTGGTCTAAAGTCGTTGTATGGGTCTTCTGCATTAATACGGCACTCAATAGCACACATACTTGGTTGATAGTTTGCACCAGAAATTTTTTCTCCAGCAGCAATTTTAATTTGTTCTTTTATTAAGTCGAAGTTAATTACTTCTTCTGTAACGCAATGCTCTACTTGAATACGAGTGTTCATTTCCATAAAATAGAAATTACGATGCTTATCTACCAAAAACTCAATGGTACCAACACTTTCGTAGTTAATAGCACTTGCAGCTTTAATGGCAGCATCACCCATTGCTTTACGCAATTCTGGTGTCATAAAAGGACTTGGAGATTCCTCAACCAACTTTTGATGACGACGTTGAATACTGCAATCTCTTTCGCTTAAATGACAAACTTGTCCATACTGGTCGCCTGCAACTTGTATTTCTATATGGCGTGGTTCTTCTACAAACTTTTCCATATAAATACCATCGTTTTTAAACGATGCAGCAGCTTCGGCTTTTGCAGCATTAAATGCTTTTTCAATTTCACTTTCTTCCCATACCACTCTCATTCCTTTACCACCACCACCAGCAGTTGCTTTTAATATTACAGGATAACCTACCACATTTTTTGCAAGGTCTTTGGCTTGATCCACACTTTCCAATAATCCACCAGATCCAGGAACAACAGGCACTCCAGCTTTTATCATTGTTTCTTTAGCAGTAATTTTATCGCCCATTCCATTGATCATTGCTGGAGTGGGACCAATAAATTTAATACCGTGGTCGGCACATATTTGAGAGAATTTTGCATTCTCTGCCAAAAAACCATAACCAGGGTGAATGGCATCTGCATTGGTAATTTCGGCAGCAGCCATAATGTGTGGAATATTTAAATAACTGTCTACACTTGCAGGTTTACCAATGCAAACAGCTTCATCGGCAAAACGAACGTGAAGGCTATCTTTATCTGCTGTAGAATATACTGCAACAGTTTTAATACCCATTTCTCTACAGGTTCTAATTACACGTAGTGCAATTTCACCTCTGTTAGCGATTAATATTTTTTTAAACATAATTTTTTAATGTGATGATGTGATAATTAAATAATATGATAATGCAATAAAATGGCTACCACACATTTATTTAAGAGATATTTTTTTTGATGATGAAATAATACTGCTTAAAATTTTTCCAATTGATTCTAATCTTTCGAGCAAAAAATTGCAGTTGGGATAATTATTTGATAGTGAACAAATCAAAAGCCAATACTGTGTTTCTTCAGCCTCTTTTGCAGCAATCTTCATTTTATGAATAAAGTCAGCTTTACTCTCTGAGTTTTGTGCTTCCATTGCATTAGCTCCAATAGAAGTTCCAGATTTTAGGAGTTGCCGTGCAATAACATATTTTTTGCTTGATTCCAATAATTCACAATATTCAACAATTAGAAGTGAGAACTCAAAAGAGAGTTTTAGTATTGGGTTATTATCAATATTCTCTTTCTTCATAATTATCAAATTATTACATCATCAAATTATCTCATTAATTCGGTTCTACCAAAAACAAAGGTTGGTCATACTCAACAGGGCTTGCATCTTCTACCAAAACCTTTACTATTGTGCCTTTTACTTCACTTTCAATTTCGTTGAAAAGTTTCATAGCTTCAATAATGCAAACTACTTTACCAGGGGCAACCTCTGTTCCTACTTCAGCAAAAGCTGGTTTGTCTGGCCCTGATCTTCTATAAAATGTACCAATCATTGGGCTTTTAATAGTAATGGTGTTGCTTGGTGCAGGTGCTACTGGAGCAGCTGGTGCACTTGTTGCCGCTTGTTGAATTGGTGCTTGTGGTGCAACATTATAAACCTGTTGTGGTGCAGCAGCTACTGTTACTATTTGTTCTTCTTTTTGTTTGATGGTTACTTTACCATCTTTATCTTCAATACTGATTTCTCCAATATTACTTTTGTTGACGATTTTAATCAACTCGTGAATTTGCTTTAAGTCCATTTTTGGCAAGTTTTGATGAAAAAATAGGGTTTTTACTCGAAAAGTGATGCAATATTAGGGTAGAAATGGGAAAAACAGAGTTTTAAGTTTTGGGGACTTCCTGTTTGAAGTTTACGGTTTATGGTTTAAATCATTTAGTGTGTATTTCTTAAACATCTATGCCTTTTCTTTGTCCCACGATTATTATGATTTTAAAAAAAATATTTTCACTTCTTTTTTGTTTTTTTATTTTCTCTATTTCATTTTCTCAGGATACTTTAAAACACCAAAAAGACAGCATTCCTCAAAAAGATTTTATTGATGTATTGCATCAAATTTTTAAATCAAAACAAAATGCGAATGACTCAACAAAACACTCTGCTAAAAACAAATATCAATTCTCCATTTTGCCAGGGGTTGGTTACACTTTGCAATCAAGTTTTGTAGTAAATGTATCGGGTAATGTAGTCTACAAAAATGGTAATAATGATTCAACTAACTATTCTGCTTTAGTTGGTGGGGTTGCATATACAGCAAAACAACAGTTGCTCTTTAATTTACAATCAGATATATGGTCAAATAAAAACAAATGGAATTTTTCTGGTGACTTTAGAGTCTATAAATATCCACAAGACACTTATGGTTTGGGTGGTTACACGAAAGAGACTGATGCCATTTTGGTAAATTATACGTTCCTTAGGTTTTATGAAACTGCTTTCAAAAGAATAAACAAAAATTTATTTTTAGGTGTAGGTTATATGTTAGATAAACATTGGAATGTAACCCAAGATAAAAAAGAACTTACAAACACAGATTTTGATTTGTATGGCCACAAAACTGAATCTATTTCATCGGGATTTTGTATTAATGCTTTGTCTGATACTCGTGATAATCCTATCAATGCTTATTCAGGCATTTATGCAAATATTTTATTTAGATATAATACGACTGTTTTAGGTAGCAATGATAATTGGACATCTGGGTTAATTGACATTCGCAAATACATTAAACTCGATAGAAAAAGTACTGTTTTGTGTTTTTGGACTTATGATTGGTTTGTTCTATATGGTAAAGCCCCATATCTCGATTTGCCAAGCACTGCTTGGGATCGTTTTAATAACTTTGGAAGAGGTTATACTCAGAGCAGATTTAGAAGCCCAAAAATGTTATACCTTGAATCTGAATTGAGATTCAACATTACAAAGAACAAACTGATAGGAGGTGCTTTTTTTGGTAATGTTCAATCTTACAGTGAGTGGCCATCAAATAAATTTGAAAAAATATTGCCGGGATATGGTGCTGGCATTAGACTTAAATTTAATAAACACTCACGCACCAACCTTGCCCTCGATTATGCTTTTGGTATAAACGGTTCAGGTGGTATCTTTGTAAATCTTGGCGAAGTTTTTTAAAATGATTTGTGTGTTATTGTTATCGCTGAGTTTATTTTTCACTAAAAAAATGTAATGGTCTTTTATAAAAAAACTGTTTGTTGTTTTTTATTGCTTTTCAGTTTGTGCTGCTCCCCATCATTTGCTCAAGACACTACAATAAACAAAACTGATAGTGTTCCTCAAAAAGATCTTGGAGATGTATTTTCCAAACTGTTCAAATCAAAAAAAAGCAATACAGATACTTTAAAAAAAGCAGCAATAAAAAAATATCAGTTTGCTATCATTCCTGTTTTGGG
>JANYEP010000272.1 GCA_025363075.1 Chitinophagaceae bacterium
GGAACAAATACAATTGACAT
Source organism: Chitinophagaceae bacterium (assembly GCA_025363075.1). GTDB lineage: Bacteria > Bacteroidota > Bacteroidia > Chitinophagales > Chitinophagaceae > CAIVPM01. Next base: position 21 of record JANYEP010000272.1, read on the forward strand.
CAGCAACCTTGCCAAAGGATTTTACTTAGTAAGCACTATTACAGAACAAGGAAAAACTACTAAGAAATTGGTGGTGGAATAAAAACAAGTTCGAGATTAGAAGTACGATTTATCAAACGCCTCTTGCAATAATATTGCAGGAGGCGTTTATATTAGATAAATTCTCCATTAATCATTACTTTGTCGATTAAGTTGCTACCAAAACTATAAGGCATAAAAGCCAATGATGACATAGGTTTGGTGAAAATAAGATTGGCTCTTTTACCTCTTGTTATGCTTCCCAATTCTTTTTCAACTTCCATTGCATAAGCACCATTTATTGTGGAGGCATTAATAACTTCTTCGGGCAGCATTTTCATTTGAATACAACTAATAGAGTTCACAAAATTCATATTGCCACTTGGGCTGCTTCCAGGATTGTAATCACTTGCCAATGCAATGGCACAACCAGCATCGATTAACTGCCTTGCAGGTTGATAATTTATTCGTAAAAAGAAAGCAGCAGTAGGTAGCAAAGTACCTATGGTTGTTGAGTTTGCAAGGCAATTTATAGCATCTTCATCCATTGCTTCAAGATGGTCAACAGACAAAGCATTTAACTTTACACCTAATTGCACACCACCAGAAAGGTGTAGTTGATTAGCGTGAATTTTTACCTTTAATCCTGCATCTATTCCTGCTTTGCAAATGGTTTCAGTTTGTTCAATAGAGAAGAAACCTTCTTCACAGAAAGCATCAATATAATCTGCAAGATTTTCTTTAGCAATAATTGGCAACATTTTATTTAAAATTAAATCAATGTAGCCTTGTTTATTTTCTTTATATATCGTTGGAAAAGCGTGTGCACCAAGGAATGTAGCTTTAACAGGTATGGGCGAAACTTGCTTTAATCGTTGAATTACTCGCAGCATTTTTATTTCTCCATCAACACTTAATCCATAGCCAGATTTTATTTCAATTGCACCAGTTCCAAGCTTGATTAGTTCGTTTAATCTTGCAAAAGCCATATCAAACAAATCGTCTTCGCTGGTGGTTGCAAGTTTAGCAGCAGAGTTTAAAATACCACCACCTTTTGCAGCAATATTTGCATAGCTTAGTCCATTAATTTTATCAACAAATTCATTTTCTCTTGTAGCTGCAAACACAATGTGGGTGTGGCTATCGCAATATGTTGGAAGAATAGTTGCACCGTTGGCGTTAATTATGTTTCTCGTTTCTTGTTTCTTGTTGATTACTTCATCATTCATTATTGCTTGCTCAATATTATTCATTTCGCCATAATCCTTTATCAATCCATCTTCAACAATTAAATAAGCGTTATCAATAATTGGTAAGTGTGCAAGTTCATTGCCTCGTAGCAATTTATTATCTTCTCTCACATTCACCAATTGTTTAATATTTGTAATAATTGTTGTCATACATTTTTTATTAAGTTTCAAAAGTAAAGTTTCTATTTTCACAAAATGATTTGCATTGTAACTATTGTTCGTTATCCCAAGTATTTAGGCATTTTGGGAGTTTTGTCAATGGCATTGTTTCACTTGCCTTTGATGATGAATAGAAAAATTAGTTTTTATAAATTAATGGGCTGTGGTAAAAATGGAACATTTGATATTCATCCTGATTGGAGGCAATGGGCGATGCTAACAGTTAGTAATGTGCAATTAGGAATTAGTAATCGGGAATTGAAAAACGAGAAACAAGAAACAAGAAACGGAACATTTATCCACTTCTATTTAAAACTCTTTAACTGCAAAACACAAACAATTATTCTTAAACCCATTTCTTCTCACGGCACTTGGGATGGCAAAAAATGTTTTGGAAATTTACCCAATATTGAAAACAATTTTACAGGAAAAATAGCAGTGCTTACAAGGGCAACCATTCGCCTAAGTAAGCTAAAACCTTTTTGGAAAAATGTGCCAATTGTAAATGCTCAAATGCAGGATGCAAAAGGGTTACAATCATCTTATGGAATTGGTGAAATACCATTTGTTAAACAAGCAACTTTAACTATTTGGGATAATATTGATGCTATGAAAAACTTTGCATATAAGATGAAAGAACACCAAACTGTAATTGCAAAAACAAGAAAAGAAAACTGGTATAGCGAAGAAATGTTTACACGATTTGAGGTAATAGAAGTATGTTAGTTAACATTAAAATATCATATTTCCCTTGTTCTTTATTTGTTCACTTGTAAGCTCTGCAACAAGTTGCACATCTTGAATATTCTTAATTGCAGCAACCATTTTATTGAGCTTTTCATCTTCAACCCAATCACCTTTCATTAACCAAAGAAAGTCCATATTTCTAAACTCTGGTAACAGGTATTCTCCATCGTTTTGGTTGTGATATAGATAGTGTGTTAAGTAACTTTCGGGCTCAGCCCATTCATAAAAATTAAAGAAGTAATCTCTCTTTTTTTTTCTTAAATGTATTTCCACTTCATTGTTCAATCTAAACTCAATACCCAACTCGTTATTGACTTTCCAGCAAAATAAATAGTTCTTGATAGGAGCCATAATGCCTAACAAACGAGTGTTATCAAAGAAGTCATTGTTGAGTGTGTCCTGGTCGAGTTTTAATTTCATAGATTGTATTAGAAAACTATTTCAAATTCTTTTTCTTCATCTTTACGTTTAATGTGCAAAGTAGTTTTATCTCCTTTTTTAAACTTGCTCAAAGTGTTCATATAACTCATTACATCTGTAAATTTATGCTCACCCAATTGCAATAAAATATCGCCAGTTTGCAAGCCAATTTTCTCTGCTAATTTATGTGGGCTAACACCATCAATTCTTACACCAGTACCACTAAATCCATAATCTGGAATAACCCCTAAACTAACAGTAAACTTAGAACTTTTGCCCATTGCAGGCTCAGTAGTTTTTAAGAAACTAAGCCTTCCCTTAGCATCAGTTAAGCCAATGATATTATAGATGTATTTTACAATATCAGCCTCACTTTCATAATTAATTTTTTCAGCAACATCCGTTGTTTTATGATAGTCACTATGGCTGCCAGTAAAGAAAAATAAAACAGGAATATCTTTTCTGTAAAAGCTTGCGTGATCGCTTGGTCCACCACCTGTGCTATCATATTTTGTAATAATGCAAGATGACATATTTGGCAATACTTCGCCCCAGGTTGGTGATGTGCCAAAACCACCAATGGTTAGCTTGTGAGCAGTATCATATCTACCAACCATATCCATATTAATCATATAATTTTTTTGGATGTTTAATGTTGGATGTTCAAGCCAATATTTGCTACCTATTAAGCCAAGTTCCTCTCCACTAAAATGAATGAAAAGGTAATTGTTGTTTTTATAAGATGAGTGTTTTAATATTTTAGCCAATTCAAGCAAAGCTGCACTGCCACTGGCATTGTCATCAGCACCATAATGAGTTTTATTAAAAGTATCTAAGGCGTTTTTATCTTCGCCATAACCAAGATGGTCGTAGTGAGCTCCAAGAATAACAGTATTGGTTGCATTGTTGTTGATGAAACCAATAACGTTGTGAACCTTTCTTTTTAATTCTTTTAAATCTATTTTTAAATCAATTTTGTATGTGGCAGAAATATCATTAAAATATTTTTTTTGAGCAGTAGCATTAATATAAAAAACTGGGATAGATAAAACTTCTGATTTATCATTTTTATTAAAACTAATATTATCTGTAATCGATGAACTGTTGAAAAATATGAGAGCTGTTGCACCGTTACTAGAAGCTTTTGCAACCTCCTTTTTTATGTATTCTTCAATGTCGAAATGAGGATTGGGTTTTTCATCTTCCAACTCATCCTTCACATCAATAAACCAAACTTCGCCACTTTCTTTTAAAGCAATAGAAGCATTGCTGCGTAAGGCTTTTGATGCACTAAATGCTAAAGGAAAAATATCTTCACCAAGTATCAAAGATTTTTTATTTACTTTAAAATAATTTGAGGGTTGACTAAATGATTTGCCTTCGTCCATTTCAAATTCTTGAATATAATTATTGTTTTTGGTAGGCTCCAATCCAATGGCAGCATATTGTTGGGCTAAATAGTTCATTGCAATAGTTTCCCCATTTGTCCCAGTTCTTCTTCCTTCCAAAGAATCACTTGCTAAAAAAGCTATATGTTTTTTAAGATTGTTGATGAGCTCAACACGTTCTACTCTTTCTTTTTCACGAGCTATTTTTAATCTTTTTTTCTTGCTTTGGGCGAATAGGAGAGAAGGGGCAATTAATAGAAATAATAACAAGCATCTACGCATAAAACCAATTTGAATTTTCAAAAGTAAAACCTTGTTGTTAAAGATTGTTTATAAAATAAAAAATTGTTGAATATTGATGTGATAATAAACAATGCCATTCCCTTACTTTTGCGTTCAATTTTAAAAATATGGCAGTATTAGTTAACAAAGACTCAAAAGTAATTGTTCAAGGTTTCACTGGAACTGAAGGAACTTTCCACGCAACTCAAATGATAGAATATGGTACGCAAGTAGTTGGTGGTGTAACTCCTGGTAAAGGAGGTTCATCTCACCTTGATCGTCCAGTATTTAATACAGTTGCAGATGCTGTTAAAACAACAGGTGCAAATGTGAGTATCGTTTTTGTTCCACCAGCATTTGCTGCTGATGCAATTATGGAAGCTACAGAAGCTGGAATTGCTTTAGTAATATGTATTACAGAAGGTATTCCTGTGCAAGATATGGTGAAAGCAAAAAACTATTTGCAAGGTACAAATACCAGATTAATTGGTCCAAACTGTCCAGGTGTTATTACTTCAGATGAAGCCAAAGTAGGTATTATGCCAGGCTTTATTTTCAAAAAAGGAAGAATAGGAATTGTGAGCAAAAGTGGAACATTAACTTACGAAGCTGCTGACCAAGTTGTAAAAGCTGGTTTAGGTGTTTCTACTGCAATTGGTATTGGCGGAGATCCAATTATTGGAACACCAACAGTTGAAGCTGTTAAATTATTAATGGATGATCCTGAAACTGATGGTATCATTATGATTGGTGAAATTGGTGGAAGTATGGAAGCAGATGCTGCTCGTTGGATAAAAGATAATAAAACAAAACCAGTTGTAGGGTTTATTGCTGGTCAAACTGCTCCTCCAGGTAGAAGAATGGGTCACGCAGGTGCAATTATTGGTGGTGCTGAAGATACTGCTGAAGCCAAAATGAAAATTATGGCTGAATGTGGAATTGATGTTGTTGCAAGCCCTGCTGATATTGGCAAAACAATGGCTGCTGCATTAAAAAAATAATATATTCTTTATTGAAAAAAATATTAAAAACTATTACGGTAACAGGTAATAGTTTTTTTGTTTTATGAAAAAAGTATTTAGATAACCAACCCCTTATTTTCGCAAGATGAAAGTAGTAATATTTGCAGGTGGTTTAGGAACCAGAATTTCTGAGGAAACAGATGTTCGCCCAAAGCCAATGGTTGAAATAGGTGGCAAACCTGTTCTTTGGCATATAATGAAAATTTATAGCCATTATGGATACAATGATTTTATCATTTGCCTTGGCTACAAAGGCTATGTGATTAAAGAATATTTTATGAATTATTTTCTACATAATTCTGATATTTCAATCGACCTTGCCAACAATAAAATGGAAGTGCTTGGAACCAAATCTGATAATTTCAAAGTAACACTCGTTGATACTGGCTTAAATACAAAAACTGCTGGTCGTTTACAACAAGTTGAAAAATATATTGGTAACGAAGATTTTATGCTTACTTATGGCGATGGTGTAAGTGATATTGATATCAATGCTTTGGTAAAATTTCACAAGGAGAATAATAAAATTGCCACAGTAACTGCTGTTAGTATGGCTTCGCGATTTGGAGGAATGGAGTTGGGTACTAATGGTAGTGTTGCAGAATTTAAAGAGAAAAATAAAGATGTAAACAAATGGATTAATGGTGGTTTTTTTGTTTTAAAACCTACGGTTTTTAAATACTTAGAAACTGATATGACTGATACAATGTGGGAAGATGAACCTTTGGAAAAACTTACAAATGATGAACAATTGGTAGCCTATAAACACGCTGGTTTTTGGAAACCAATGGATGCCTTGAGAGACAAAATAGAGCTTGAAGATATGTGGAAGAATAATAAAGCTGCCTGGAAAAAATGGTAATATGATTACCTGAAAACTACATTCAATGAGAAAAATAATTTCAATATTAACACCTTGTTTCAACGAAGAAGAAAATGCACAAAAAGTGTATGAAGCTGTTGCAGAAGTAATGCAGCAAATTCCACAATATGATTATGAACACGTTTTTATTGATAATGATTCAACCGATGCAACTGTAGCCATTTTAAAAGGGATTGCAACAAACGATAAACGAGTTAAAATAATTGTTAACGCACGAAATTTTGGTCATCTCAAGTCGCCTTATTATGGAATGCAACAATGCACTGGCGATGCAATTATATTGTTTGTGGCCGACCTGCAAGACCCTGCAGAAATGATTAAAACCTTTATTGAAAAATGGGAGCAAGGACATAAAATTGTAGTAGGTGTTAAAAACAAAAGTGAAGAAAATAGATTGATGTTTTTAACTCGCAAATTGTTCTATAGTTTATTGTATAAAATGAGTTCTGAAGCAGAACCTCCAATAAAAAATTTTACTGGTTTTGGGCTTTACGATAGAGCATTTATTGATATGCTAAAAACTTTTGATGAACCCGATCCTTACTTTAGGGGAATGATTACACAGGTTGGATTTAAACATTTGGAGATACCTTACACACAACCTCAACGTAAGTTCGGAAAAACGAAAAATAATATTTTTACATTATACGATACTGCAATGCTTGGTTTTACTAACCATTCTAAACTCCCATTGCGATTGTCTGCTGTGATAGGTTTTTTTGCTTCAATGCTCAGTCTTTTGGTTGCGATTATTTATTTTATTTTAAAAATCATTTTTTGGAATAAATTTCAGCTTGGATTAGCTCCACTGGTGTGTGGTATTTTCTTTTTTTCTTCTATTCAACTTTTTTTTATTGGCATAATAGGCGAATACATTGGTGCAATTAACACTCACATTCGCAAAAGACCTTTAGTGATAGAAAAAGAAAGAATCAATTTTTAGTATCAATAAAATTTACTCCTTGTTTTGTCAAGCCTTTTATTACTGCTTCAAGGCTTATATATTTGCAAACATCTATTGACAGGTATTAATAAAATTATCCATTGGAATTAAGTTTTTATAAAGGTAAACGAGTTTTTTTAACGGGACATACAGGCTTTAAAGGCTCGTGGTTTTTGGCTTGGCTGTATCAATTGGGTGCAGAGGTAAAAGGTTATTCTTTACCACCCGAAAATGAAAATTCCTTATTCAACAACGTAAAAACTAATATTGATTTTAAAAACATTTTTGGAGATATCAGAGATAAAGAATTGCTTCAAAAGCAAATCGAAAACTTTCAACCTGATATTATTTTTCATTTAGCAGCACAAGCTTTGGTAAGACGTTCTTACGAAATTCCAAGTGAAACTTTTGAAGTGAATGCTATTGGAACAGCCAACCTTTTAGAAGCTGTAAATCATTTGCAAAAAAAATGTACTGTAATTGTTATTACTACAGATAAAGTTTATGAAAACAAGGAAATAAATTATCATTATAAAGAAGATGATGTGCTTGGTGGCTACGACCCTTATAGTGCAAGCAAAGCAGCTACTGAAATTGTTGTAAGTAGTTTTAGAAATTCTTTTTTTAATAGAGAAAAATATGCTCAACACCAAAAAGCAATTGTGAGTGCAAGAGCAGGAAATGTAATTGGTGGTGGAGATTTTAGTGCAGATAGAATTGTTCCAGATATTGTGAGAGCATTGCAAAATAATCAAGTAATTGAGGTAAGAAACCCTAATGCTGTTCGCCCTTGGCAACACGTTTTAGAGCCATTGAATGGTTATTTAACTTTGGGCAAAATGGCTTATGAAAATTATGAGCAGG
>JANYEP010000279.1 GCA_025363075.1 Chitinophagaceae bacterium
TCGCCTGGTGTAAAATAAAATTTCTCGTAATAAGCAGGATCATCAGGTATGTGCATTTTTCTATACTTACCTAAGTAAGTTCCATCAGCATCTATTACTGCTGTTGTGTTGTGGTAAATTCCTGAAGTTCTTTTTTCAAATAAAGACGCTATAATTACAACACCACATTCTTTAGCAACTTCACACAAAACATTTGTTGTATTTCCTGGAATTTTTTCTGCTAATTCAAAATTTTCATACGCTTCAACATCACAGAAATATAATGATGTAAATAGCTCCTGTAAGCACACAATATTTGCACCCTTACTTGCTGCAACTTTAACTTGTTCAATGGCTTTGTTTAGGTTGGTTTGCACATCAGCAACACAACTCATTTGCACCAATCCAATTTTTACTTTACTCATTCTTAAAAATTATGGTTGCGAAAATAAAGCTATTATCATTCCTACTTTAAGTTATCAATTAAATAACATTGATACTTTTGCAAACTTTAATAATCTTTATGCAAATATTTTCATACGAACATTTATACAGTTTTTCGCACAAAATTTTTACTTCTATTGGATGTGATAGTGCTGATGCAACAATAGCAAGTAATGTACTTTTATCTGCTGATTTACGTGGCATTGATAGTCATGGAATTGCTCGTTTAGTTGGCTATGTGAGGCTTTGGGAAACAAAACGAATTAATAGTAATCCAAACTTTAAAATAACACACCAAACACCGTCAACAGCAGTTGTGGATGCAGATGAAGCTTTGGGTTTAGTGGCTGCTCCTTTTGCAATGCAAATTGCCATTGATAAAGCACGAAATGTAGGCACAGGTTGGGTTTGTGTGAATAATAGCAATCATTTTGGTATTGCTGGTTATCACGCAATGATGGCATTGGAAAATGATATGATTGGTATTGCAATGACTAATGCAAGTGCATTGGTTGCACCTACTTTTGGTAAAGAAAAAATGTTAGGAACAAATCCTATAGCTGTTGCAATTCCTGCTGGTGTGCAACCACCTTTTGTTGCAGACTTTGCAACTACAACAGCTGCCAATGGCAAACTTGAAATATTACAAAGAAAAAATCAAGATACACCACTTGGTTGGGTGCAGGATGTTGATGGAAATGCTTCAACGAATGCTAATATTTTAAAACAAGATGGTGCATTGTTACCACTTGGTAGCGATAGAGAACATAGCAGCCATAAGGGATATGCTTTAGGTAGTATTGTTGATATTTTTACTGGAGTATTAAGTGGTGCTTCTTTTGGCCCTTGGGCTCCACCATTTCCTGCCTATATTCCAATGCCTGAAAATATGCCTGGCAAAGGGTTAGGGCATTTTTTTGGTGCAATGAGAATTGATGCTTTTCAAGAGGCAAATCAATTTAAAAATCAAATGGATAAATGGATTGGAAGATTTAGAAATACAACACCAATTAATCCAGAGAACAAAGTGCTAATTCCAGGAGATCCTGAAAGAGAAATGGAATTTGAAAGGAAAGAAAACGGAATTCCTTTGGTTGATGCTGTTGTTAAAGATTTGAAAGATTTGGCAGTAAAATTTAACGTAGAATTTTAGGTTTATTTTATTCTACAACGTAATACAAGCCTTGCATTAACTGGGTTTTCATTTGTATTTGAAAAGCTATATAGATTGCTTAGTGGTTTTACAAATGCAAGTCCAACCTGCATTTTATTTAGTTGATATAACATTTCCAAACGACCAACTACGAATGATGATTTAAGGTAATTCCAATCACTATATCCTTGAGCAATGCCATATATGCTATCGTGTGCAAGTTTACCATTTGCACTTATTACTCTATCGTTTACAACAGCAGCATTAAGCAATGTAGTTCCAACGCCTACTGCAACACTAAAATTATTATTTATTTTGTAAGTATATTTTGCTGTAAGTTCTACTCCCATTGCTTTTAACAAGGTTCTTGTTTGCAGATAAGTTGTAGTAATTTGGTTTTGATTTGAACCTTGAGAAACTGAAACAACATAATCTTTTGAAGTAAGTACATTGTTGCTTCTTAGGGTGTATTGCGAATATGGATTTACTTGTAAACCAATTTCACTTTTTGCACTCAAATCTTTACTTACCCAAAACTCAGGAATAGCAATGCTTAATGGTTGACTTTTTGCATTGTAGTCTAAATAATTGTTTGCTTCTGGTAACAAAACATTCCATTGTAAACCGTAATGAATTGTGTTTTGTAATTTAGTTTTTGGAACTTTCACAACAGTGGTTGCAATTGTAGTTTTTGCAATATTTTCTACAACTTTGGTACTTGCATTGTTTTCTAACGTTGATTCCAATTCATCTTTCTTGTTATTATCAATTACAGTTGAATTAACTACTGTATAACTGCTATTGTTGTTGGATATAACTCCATTTTTCTTTTCAATAAATTTCTTTAAAACATTAATTTCTGGAGTTGAAATTGTGTAATCATCATCAACATTTGCATTCGTTTTTTTGGCGTTAATTATTCTTGATTTTGTTAAACGAACTTTATTATTGGGTATAGTATTCTCAGTTGCAGCAATTGATTTTGTAAATGATAATTTATTAGTATTTGTTTGATTATCTAAAACAATATTTTGTTCTGAAGAAGCAAATTGTTTGCTATTTATATTGGCTTCAATATTTGCATCTGATTTTCCTGCTTTAGTTGTCAATTTTATTGGTGAAATATTTTCATTTTTAGAACTGCTATTCTTGTTTACAGCTAACTTATCTGAATTGTCAAACAAATAAATACCACTACTTAAAAGTAGTAGAGCGGCTATCCAAAAAAATCCCAAACGTTTCTTCCTATTTTCTTCAACAGGCATTTCTTTATCCAATATTTCTTGCATATTTTTCCAGGCATCTTGTGCAGGAAAATTAGGCTTTTGATATTTTTTCATATCGTTTATATCGTTATTCATTTTATCCAATGTTTGCAACCTTCATTAGGTTTAAATTATTTTGAAAAAGTAGTTTTAATTTATTTCTTCCTTCGTTTAAATGCCATTTCACAGTCCCCTCTTTCATTTCAAGAGATGCGGCAATTTCTTTTATAGAATATTCTTCAATATAAAACAAGCTACAAACTGCTCTTGTATTCTCTGCCAATTTACCCAAGTAAACGAAAACTTCACTTTCGTTAAAATGCTTAAATGGGTTGGTTGAATTTGTATCAGCCACAACATCAGTTGTTAATTCAACAACATTAATTTTTGTTTTTTTATCTCTAACTACCGTCAATGCTGCATTTCGAACAATTGAATATACCCAAGTAAACAAGTCGGCTTTCTCACTATCAAACTGATCAATATTCTTAAATACTCGCAACATACCATTGTTAATAGCTGTAACAATATCTTGATTATCGTCAAAAAATTTATTGCACAGGTTGAACATAGCAGGATAAAATTGCAGATACAATCTCTCCTGACATAATCTGTCGTTCTTTTTACAGCCTTCTAATATGTTGGTTAAATTGTCTATAATTTAACAGTTTAACTATCCCAAAATGGGCGGGTGATTTAATTATGTTTACAAAACCAATTCTAATGAACAATCAATGGTGAAATATTTACATCTCCACCATTTTGCCAGGTAAATGTGTAAATTCCTGTACTACTTAAATTTATTTTTCCTGTGTATGTTTTATTTCCAAAATTGATAGCAAAATTGTGGGTGCCTACTTGCATATTTTTAAATCCATTAATGCAAGTTGCTGCTCCTCTTTCATTGCAGGTTGTTGGCGAAATACTAACACCACTATAGTCAATCTGATAATCGTTGTTTAAGTTGAACGATAAAATATTGTCTGAGCTACAGTTATATTTTTTTATGGTTTGTGCTGCAATTTGTAGTGTTTTTCCATTGTTGGTTACTGATGGAGTTAGCTGAAGTTTATCGCCTAACATAAAATTTGAAGTATCTAATAAACTGGAACTGTTGTGCCCACTGCCAATAACAACTGTTCTGCGTTGATAATTTATGCCATCGCTTGCCACAATTATTGCATAACCATTTCCTGTAAAGGTATAAATAGCTCTATTGTTAATGTTATCTTGAATCTTTGTGTAATGAATAGAGGTATTTGAAGTAAGTGCAGTCCAAACTAACGTATTACTATTTACTGGATTGTGTACAGAAAAAACCACTGGTTCGTTCTGATTAATTCCAACCAATTTGGATGCAGTTAAACCAAAGTCTGTTCCATAATCTGGTACATAATCAATATTTACAATTGTAATAATATACTGTGCATAAACATTGCCACTTGTTGCTGTAACAGTGTAAACCCCAACTTGACTAAACGATACTGTTATATTATTAGCGATAGTTTCGGCAGTTGAATTGATATTTGGTGAAATTGTCCACACAACATTTGTTGAAGAACTATCATTGCCAAAAGTTAAAGAAACAGGCTCATTCTTTTTTATGTTATTAATATTTTGTTTAAATAATAGTGTTGCCCCATTATTATTTTCTGGAGCAGACTTCTTGCAAGCTATCAACAACGTTGCAGTTAAAAATATTGTAACAATTTTTTTTACATTCAACATATCCACATCAATTTAATTTTTCAAAGCCTATTGTAGGAACTAAATCCTCAACTCAGGCAATTACCATTTTCATATACTTCACAAAGTAAAGAAAAGGTTGGAATTTTAAAAAAATAATTGTTTTAGCCTTATTGTAAATTTGGTATCGTTTGCATTAATAGCAATTTGTTTTGTGCAATACATTTTGTTGTTTTGTTCTCACTCTTCCTATTTTTCTATTCTATAAATAAATTTGCCATTTATGAATTTCGTTTGTTGTATATCTCTAAATTTGCAACACCTCGACATTTGTTAAAAGATAGATTTCACTTTAAAACCTTGAAATAAACACTTATGCTTAAAAGAATTTTTAGATGCTCCTTAGTTTTTTGCACAGTTTTTTTTGCTGCAAAAACTTTCGCACAAGTTGATCCACATTTTTCACAATATTATGTTTATCCACAGTCGTTAAACCCAGCATTAACAGGTGTTATGGATGGTGATTATCGTGTGGCTGCTATTCGTAGAAGCCAATGGGCAAGCATTGATAATGGGTTTACTACTATTGGTGTTTCTGGTGAATATGCCACAGATAAAAACATTAATTTCGGTGTCGGTCTATTTCAACAATCTGCAGGAAATGGTGGTTATACATACTTCACTCCTTATGCTTCTGTAGCCTACACTGGTATTAAGTTTGGTGCAAATGGAGATCAGCATATTAGTATTGGTATTAATGCAGGAATGATTGATAGAAGGTTTGATCAATCAAAATTTACTTCTGGAAATCAATGGACTGGTACAGGAGTTGACCCTGGTATTCATCCAGAAGTTCTTTACACTCCTACTCAAACATCATTCGATATTGGTGCTGGTGTTTTGTATTTTGATGCAACACCAAATAAAAAGGCAAACATATATGCAGGTTTTTCAGCAGGTCATCTTACTCAACCTGCAGATAAATTTATGAGTTATTCAACTTCAAGCGTGCCTATTAAATATACTGTTCACGGAGGTGTAAAAATTAATGTTAGTAACACTTTTAGCGTTACACCAAACTTGTTGTATATGAAACAAGGAACTGCCGAAGAAAAAATGTTGGGTGCTTATGCACAATTGAAAACAGGAGAAAACTTTGATTTTCTTTTTGGTGCAAACTATCGCTTTCAAGATGCTTTAGTTCCATTTGTTGGCGGTTATTACAAAAATTTTGTTTTGGGTTTAAGCTATGATGTAAATACTTCAGACTTGGGGAAAATTGCAGGTAATGCAAATGGTTTTGAGCTTTCCTTAACATACACAGGTAAGAAAAGACCTAAGGCAGTTGAACAACCATTTATTTGCCCAAGATTATAATTACAGCTTTAACAAAAAACAGATTAAAACTATTAAATTACTCCGAAACTTTTTTAATATGAAATTGATGAAAGTCTCAATTCTAACTTGCCTTGTCTTATCAACATTTTTTGCTAAAGCCCAATACATAAAGGACTATAGGAGAGAAGGTGACAGGTTTTATGAAGCTGCTGATTGGCAAAATGCAGCTATTAACTACGAAAAATATTTAACCTCTAAAAAGGGCTTAGGTAAAGAAAATTTGGACTACAATCCATACTTTGTAAAAGGCACGGCTTCTGCAAAAGATGCAACTGTAAAAACAAAGAAGACAGTTGCACCCAAAGATGTAAGTTTAAAATTAGTTAACTATCGCATAGCTGAAAGCTATCGCAAACTATCAAACTACAAAGCAGCAGAACCTTGGTATGCAAAAGTTGTAGCTACTGATAAAGAGTCTTATCCACTATGCCAATATTACTATGGTGTTTGTTTAAGAGCATTGGGAAAATATGAAGAAGCTGAAACTGCTTTCAATAACTTTTTAGATGGCTATAAAACAAATGATGATTTTAGTAAAAAGGCAAATACTGAAACTAAAAATCTGAAATTTATTATTGCTCAAATGAAAAGTAGTGAGCAAAAATTATTTGTTATAAATAAAATGCAAGAAGGTGTGAATACCACAGAACATGGTCAAAACACGGCACCTTTTGTAAGCAATAAAACATTATACTTTACTTCATCTCGTCCAGATACTGTAACAGTAAAAAAAGAAAAGAAACCTGTTTTCAACAACAATTTATATGCATATAAAAGTGGTGAACAACCTGTGAAAGCTGGATTGCCAACTGCTGATGAATTGCATCAAGGAAGTGCAAGTTTTACTCCAGATGGTAAGACTGTGTACTTTACTCGTTGGGCAAAAAAGGGAAATAAAGTAGCTGAAATTTATAAAAGCTCTGCAAACGATAATGGATGGAGCGAGCCAGAAAAATTGGGTACAGACATTAATGCAAGTGGATACACAAGCCAACAACCTAGTATTACAGCTGATGGAAAATATTTACTTTATGTTTCAAACAAACCTGGTGGAAAAGGTAAATTAGATTTATGGTATGCACCTTTAGATGCAGGTAAAACTGGAGCTTCAGTAAATTTTGGTGATGCTATTAACACAGAGGAAGATGATATTACTCCTTTCTATCATTTGCCAAGCAAACAATTAGTTTTTGCTTCTCAAGGTAGAGTAGGAATGGGTGGTTTTGATTTGTATCAATCTAAAGGAGCAATTGGCGAATCTTGGACTGAACCTAAAAACTTAGGTTATCCTATCAACTCACAAAAAGACGAGCAATTTTTCTTTAGCAATGATGATAAATTTTTATTAAAGAATTTTTATATTTCAAGTGATAGAGGTAGCGATTGTTGTTTAGAACTATACACTGGCGATAAACTAATTAAAAAATGGGTTACAGGTAAAGTGGTTGACAAAAAAACAGGAGAACCAATTGCTAACGCTAATTTGAAATTTGTAAACGATAAAGGTGCAACCTTGTCTCCACTTACTACTAATGCAAATGGAGTTTACTTTTTTCAAACAGATCCATACAGTGGTTTAAGTGCAAGTGCTTCTAAAGAAAAATATGAACCATCAACTCAAAGCATTGCTGGTGATTACAACATAGATACTTTGAAAAGAGATGATTGGGCTTTAACTCCAATTATTCCACCTCCACCAGTTATTACAGAAGAAAAACCTTTGATTGTGAGATTTGCATTTGACTCTGCGAATATTTCATCTGAGTTTGAAGAGAGTTTAGATTCTTTAGCTGCAATGATGGCAAGAGATGTAAATATGAAAGTTGAAATTGGTGGTTATACTGACCAACACGGTGATGAAAAATATAATTTAAGATTAGGTCAAAAACGTGCTGATAATGCTAAAGAATATTTAGTGAAGAAATATAAAGTTGATGCAACAAGATTATCTACTAAAGGATACGGAGAATGTTGTCCAATTGAAAAAGAAACTAATGATGATGGAACTGAAAATGAAGCAGCAAGAAGTATCAATCGTAGATTGGAATTCAAGATGCTGAAGAAAGAGAAATAGAATTATTCAATAATATTTATAAAAAATCCCAACTCAAAAGGTTGGGATTTTTTATGTAGCAACTCTATGAAATAAATTTCCTTCTGGAGTTCGATCCATTATAAACACTTATAAAGTATTGCGACATTCATTTGTATAAATCAATTATTAACCTACATAGGCAAATAAAAAATATGAAATTTTATAATTTACATATAGATTTATTGGTCGCTCTTTTATGAAAGAAATATTTACTTTATTGCACAAAAATTATTCAACACATATCAAATAAAAACCGCAGATCATAGATTCATCATATCTAAAATCTGCGGTTAATTTTTTCAAATTATTTTAATCCTACTTAAACGGATTCAAACTTTTCAATAAATTTTTTCCTGCATCTTCTACTTTCTTTTTAGGGTCTGTTTTGGTAGTGTCTCCTGTTTTAAATATTTGTTTGATGGCTTCGTTTTTAACATCGTTTATCACTTGTTGCTTCACAGCTTTTACCGTGTCTTTAATAGCAGATGTTACTGCCTTTTTAGTGCTGTCAATTTTATTTTGAACAAAGTTGGTAGCTTGTTGTTTAAGGTCTTGTGCAAGTGAGTTGGCTGTTTGTTTTAAATCAGTTTTAACAGATGGAATTTTAATGCTTCCACCAATTTTTGCTTGTAAGTTAATAATGTCAGAAACCTTTACTGGCAAGCCTTTAGCAGTTGCCTGTGCAGATAAATTATTAATGAAGTTATTCCCCTCATTACCCATCATTGCCCTTGGAATTTTCATATTAATGGTATAATCAAGCATTTGTTCAAAGCTGTGCGAACCACCAATTTCCATATCAATATTGCTAACTTTGATATTGAAAGGTTTAACAAAAACTTTCCCATTTGTAAACTCAAAAGCACTCTTAACATCTTTTAAAGAAATATTCTGTAACTGAGACACACTAAGGGTTTGAGCTAGTTTGTTGATAGGTTCAAACTTGCTTAAAACACCTTCAAGCAATAATAGATTTCCATTACCTGTTAGTGATGACATATCAGGCATCATATTATCTCCAAGTTTTCCTGTCATACTAAATGATGATGTTAACTTGCCAGATAAAAACTGCCCAATAGGCATAATTTTTTGAACAGTATTAAAGGCATAAAACGTTTTTTGAACATCAACATTTACCACATTATATGTAAAAGCAATATCCGGTTTTTTAGTATCTAATTTTGTTGAATAATACCCTGTGATTCCGAGTTGACCATTCAATCCATTTGCTTTTACATTGTTCATTTTTACAGTTTCATCAGCAACTTGTAAACTACCCGTAACTGCTGTTAAATCAAGCTTATCATAATGTACTTTGTCAACCATAGCATTCAATGTAAGATTCAGGTTTTTGGGTACAATAAATGGTTTGCTTTGGGCAGTGTTTTTTTGTGTTGTATCAGTCGAAATGCCCATCAATTCATTCAAATTCATATTATCAGCTTTCACGTTCATCACACCATCCAATGGTTGATTTTTTAAGGCATAAGGCAATAAATTATTGATGTATCCATTTGCAGAAAAATTAGTACTCATAAACCTTCCTGCAAGATTATTTAAGGTAACATTCTTTGGATTAAATGTCATAAGCAGATTGCTTAAACTAACACCGCCTGGATAATCTTTTGAAGCAAAAATAAAGTCGTTTAAATTGAAAGTTCCATTGGCTGTAAACTTGTCAAACTGTTGTTTTTGCATTGCTAACGAACTTCCTTTAACTGCAACATCAGCATTTAATAAGCCCTGAAGCTTAGTAATGGTAGGCATTTTAACAAACTGTGTAATCTTGCTTAAATCTAATTTGCCTTTTGCAGCAGCATCAACAAATAAATCTGAAACAGGATTTTTTACCAGTAACCTAAAATCAAAAGGCTCGCCTGCAAGACTTAAATGTGCTTTTGAAATGTCAACAATTGTATGGTCTGTCACACCATCAGGGTTATCAATTTTCATAGAAACATTAATGTCTTTAACCGGTGCTGGCAAATCTGGATATTGAAAAAAACCATTATTTACTTGCAGGTTAAATTGATAGGCAGGAATTTGCTTGCTATTATAATTTCCTTTTACAAAACCGTTGAAAACCGCTTCTCCACTGGTTTTAATGGTGTTAAAATTGTTTTGGTAAATGGCAGGTATTAAAGATAAAATACTTTTAAATTCGGTTGATGGAGCTTTAAAACTAATGTCCATTCCATAGGTGCTGTCATTAATAATTTGAAAATAACCATTGGTGCTTAGTTTCAAATCATTCAAATTAATCTTCTCAGTATTAAATGAAAATTTCATTGCTTTTGCATCTACCTGCAAGTCAATATCAGCATTGGTTTTTGCATCGTTGATATAAGATACACCACCCATTGCATAACTCCATTTTGCAATATTTGTTTTTGTTACAAGTGTAAATATATCTTCTGTAAAATCCCCACTGCCACTATGTTCTATGCCATCAATGGTAGCAAACATATTGCCCATATTGTCTGAGTATTTTACAAATCCACTATGAATGCCGTAGTGATTTAACTTCAACTTTAAAGGCTTGCTTTCGGTAGTGGTTTTTGTATCGGTTGTATCAGGTTTTGAAATTGCCCAATTTGGTTTTCCTTGCTTGCTCACAATTGCATTGATGCGTGGACTTTCAACATCGATTCCATAAATATTAATGTCACCACTTGTAATGGCACTCCACAAATTCATTGAAATATCAAGTTGCTTGGCAGATATTAAAGTATCATTTTCAAATTCATTAATACCAACAACAGAAAGGTTATTAATGCCAACTGCAAGCTTTGGAAAATGCCTGAAAACAGAAATATCTACATCGCTAAAATCAACTTTGGCATTAAGCGAATTATTTGCTTTTTCCTTTACCATAGTTAAAATTTTTCCTTTAAAAAGAATAGGAACTGCAAAAGCAGCAATAACTAAAACAAGTAGAAAGATACCAACGATTTTCAAAATCTTTTTCAGCATAAAATATATTTAGCTGCAAAAATATCGGTTTGGTATTTTATTAAAATTTGTTTATGATTTTTTAACAATAAAGTTTCATTACATTTGGCTATGCCAAAAGAAAAAATATCTCTGCCCAAAAAATAC
>JANYEP010000280.1 GCA_025363075.1 Chitinophagaceae bacterium
GTTTCAACAGCATCAACAAATGTTGCAGTTGCACAAGTTGCAACACCAAATGCAATTTCTGGTATTAATGCGATTTGTAAAAACAGTACAACTACGTTAAACACAAGTTCAACAGGAGGCGTTTGGGCAACAGCTTCTTCAAGCATAGCAAGCGTGAATGCCAATACAGGATTGGTTTCTGGTAATAGTCCTGGCAATGCATCAATTACTTATACAATTACCAATGCAAAAGGATGTAGTGCTGCTACAAGTTATGTAGTAACTGTAAATGCTATTCCTAATGTACCAACAGTTGGTTATGCAGCTGGAACTCCAAATCCACAAACAGGGCCAGGAGGTGCATTTTGTGCAAATAGAACTTTTACTGTTGTTGGCAATCCAGCCAATGGTGTTTGGAGCAGCACAGGTGTTGTGTCAGTTAATCCATTAACTTCTGTGGTGAATACAGGTGCTGTTGCAGGCTCTGGAACTTTAACTTACACAGTTACAACAAATGGTTGCAGCAATAACAGAAGTGTGGCATTGACTGTAGCAGTTTGTGCAGGTGGAAGGGGAGTTAATACTGACAATAATTTGTTGATTGCAACTAACGATTTTACAATGTATCCCAACCCTGCTACCTCAAGTGTTAGCTTATCAATTAAAACGGTCATTGGTGCTGCAAGCATTGTGGTTACTGATTTGTATGGCAAGCAAGTAAAAAATCAACCATTAAGTATTGGAACAAATACCATTGATGTATTAAGCTTATCTAAAGGAATTTATTTTGTAACTATCACTACAAACGAAGGAAAAAATACAAAGAAGTTGATTGTGGAATAATGATTTATTGGGGGAACACAAACAACAAAAAAACCTTCGCTTTTTGGCGAAGGTTTTTTGTATTATATAGAAATTTATTAAACTATTTTGCAGCAAATAAATGAATAGCAATTTGCACATCATTTGCAATCATTCCTGCACCACCATTTAAACCAAATTTTGTTCTGTCTAATGAAAAGAAAGCTTCAGCAAAAAATTTGCTATCGCTTGCTTCTCTCACTTTTGCATCAAATTTTATTTCAGCCTTATTACCTTTCAAAGTTAAGCTACCAGTAACTTGTGCATTTTCAGCATCTGTATAAGTAACATTTGTAATTTCAAAACTTGCATCAGCAAATTTTCCAGCATCAAGAAAATCAGGCGACTTTAAGAGTCCTTCCAATTTTTCTCCTGCAAAATCAGTTACTTTAATACCAGCAACATCAACAGTAAATTTTCCACCAGTTAATTTGCCATTAGCAACTGTAACATTTCCACTTTTTACCGGAAAATAACCTGGGTGGTAACCACCTTTTTTACTACCATTAAATTCTACTTTCGATTGTTTTGTGTCAACAGAAAGTGTAGTAGGCTCACCAGCTTTTTTAATTGTAGTAAAGGCTACAGTGCTTGCCAGCACTACAAAACTTGCACAAGCAATAAATACTTTTTTCATAATTTTTTTGTTTTATTTTTTTAAATGATATGGTAAAAATAGGAAAATAGATGTTAGTACATCTATTTTATTTTAAAACTTTTCCAAATTCCTTAATTTTATTTTTTATGGTGCATTTTAATAAAATATTTTCTATAAAAAAATAAAACTCCAACTCAAAACCTATATTCGCAGTTATGGCAAAAGAGGTTGTTTTAAGTGGTATTCGCCCTACAGGTTTTTTACATTTGGGCAATTATTTTGGAGCAATGAGAAATTATGTTCGTATGCAAGCGGAATATAATTGTTACTTTTTTGTTGCCAATTGGCATTCACTTACAACTCATCCTGATACCAAAGAATTAAAGGCTGCTGTGCGTAGGGTTGTTGCAGAAAATATTGCTTGTGGAGTTGACACAGAAAAAGCTGCTTTTTATGTGCAAAGCGATGTGCCAGAAATTGCTGAATTGTATCTTTACTTAAATATGCTTTCTTACAAAGGCGAGCTTGAAAAAACAACTACATTTAAAGACAAAGTAAGAACACAACCAGACAATGTAAACGCTGGATTGCTTACCTATCCTGTGTTACAGGCTGCTGATATTTTAATTCATCGTGCAGTAAAAGTTCCTGTGGGTAAAGACCAGGAGCAAAACCTTGAAATGGCAAGAAATTTTGCCCAAAGATTTAACCATCGTTATGGTGAGGTTTTTCCAGAGCCTTATGGATTTAATTATGGCGAACAATTGGTGAAAATAATGAGCCTTGATGGTAATGGAAAAATGAGTAAGAGTGAAAATCAATTGTCAACTTTATATCTTGCAGATGAAGATGATTTGATTAGAAAAAAAATAATGAAAGCCAAGACAGATCAAGGTCCTGAGGAATTGAAAAGTGTAAAAGCAGATTATATTGAAAACCTTTTTACACTAATGAAACTGGTGAGTGAAGGTGATACATTACAGAAATTTGAAGATGATTTTAACAACAGCTCTGCTGGAAATTGCGTAATAAGATATGGTGATTTTAAAAAGCAATTGGCAGAAGATATGGTGAAATTTATTGCACCTATCAGAGAAAAAGCTATAGCATTGCAGCATAGCGAAACAGAACTGGATAAAATTATGAAACAAGGAGCTGATAAAGCAAGAGCAAGTGCCAGTGAAACCATCAAACTTGTAAGAAAAGCGGTGCTTGGATAGTGGTTAGTTATTAGTGATAAGTGATAAGTTATTAATTAAAAACAAATCGTACTTAGTACTTCGTAAATCGTACTTTATAAAAATGAGCAAGATAAAAAAACCAAAACATATAGCTGTTGCAGGAAATATTGGAGCAGGTAAAACAACATTAACCGAAATGTTGAGTAAGCACTACAAATGGATTCCACAATTTGAAGATGTTGACCACAACCCTTACCTGATGGACTTTTACGACGATATGCCTCGCTGGAGTTTTAACCTTCAAATATATTTTTTAAACAGCAGGTTGAACCAATTGTTGGATATAAAACACGGCACAGAAACTGTTATTCAGGATAGAACCATTTATGAAGATGCAAATATTTTTGCTCCCAATTTGTACGATATGGGCTTGATGTCTAAACGTGATTTTGATAATTATTACCAGTTTTTTCAAACATTGAAAACAATGGTTGAGCCACCAGATTTATTAATTTATTTAAGGGCTTCTGTGCCTACATTGGTTTCTCAAATTCAAAAACGTGGTAGAGAATACGAAGAGAATATTCGCCTTGATTATTTGAAAAAATTAAATGAATATTACAACAAATGGATTGATGGTTACAAAGAAGGACAACTATTAATTATTGATGTAGATAAAAATAAATTTGGCGAAAGTGAAGAGCATCTTGGCGAAATAATTAGTAAAGTTGATAGCCAGTTGTTTGGGTTGTTTTAATATTTTTTGCTTTATCTTTTTTTAATCCCTGCTTTTCTTGAGGCAGGGATTTTTTTTGTAACTATAGGAATAGTATTTTCCACTTCATCTGTTACAATTCCAATCAAATCATCTTCATTCTTAATAATCTTAGAACTCGCTACTAGCCTATATTTCAAACGATTTTTAAATATTACAGGCACTTGAATTGGAAATTTTATGATGCAACTATCTTTCTTTTCAGCAGTAAAATATTGAAATGGAAAAATGTTTACAAACCAACCATCCACACTTTTTTTTGTTGTAGCATCAATTAGCTCTAATGTAATAGTACCAGTATGTTCAGTAGTATCAGTATTGAAAATTGTAACTTTAATTTCTCGTTTTTCTCCTTGCACTAAATGACTTGGCATATTCGATTTTACCTTAATAATTTTTTGAGAAAAAGATGAGGTAGTAAAAAAAAATGTCACTACTAAAACACTAAAAAAATATTGCATTAATAAATATTAATTGAAAATAATGAACTAATGCTTTTTATAATTTTTTAAAGAATCACTTCCATTAAAATGGATAATAGAATCTTTCATAAACCGATTGCTATTTAATGAGAGTTTCCGTATTGGCATTGGCTCAACAGGCATAGTTGAAACACTAATTGGCATTTTGTTTAGTGCAAAATTATTTGCATTGGTATTTAGGTAAACCATATTATCAACCTTACTTTTCTTCACGTCAAAACCATTGTTTGTTTTTGTAAGTGTAGAATCTGCCTTAATAGTTTCTTGGCTCATTAAATCTGTTGATTGTTTTCTTGAAGGGTTAAACTCAAGCCGTTCTTTCAAAACCTTTATTTGTGCAGGTGCAACAAGCGAAATAAAAAACATACTGATAGTAAAAAAGAATATTTTTTTCATAAACAAAATTTAATTCTCGAAAATAAATAATTTTAAAACATGCTAACAATGTTTATTTATAAACGAGAATGAAAATACTTTTATAAAACAAATTATAAATTTCCATTACTTTGTGCAATGCACTCTTTTAAAGAATTATCGCAACTTTTTGCAAAGCATTTCAATCAAAAACATTTTCCTGAACAGCCATCAAATTTGTATGAGCCTTGTGATTATTTTTTGCAAATAGGAGGGAAGCGAATACGCCCTGTTTTATGTTTATTGGGTAATGAACTGTTTGCCGAAATAAAGCAAGATGCCTTTGAAGTTGCTACTGCCATTGAACTCTTTCACAATTTTACGCTGATACACGATGATATAATGGATGCTGCATCATTAAGGCGTGGTATGCAAACAGTTCACACAAAATACAACAGTAATATTGCTTTGTTAGGTGGTGATGTAATGTTGATTAAGGCATATCAATATGTTGGAAAAATTGGTTCTGAATACCTTGCAAAAATCCTTGCTATCTTCAATAAAACTGCAACCGAAGTTTGCGAAGGACAACAGCTTGATATGGATTTTGAAAATCAGGAAATTGTTTTACTGGATGAATATATTAAAATGATTGGATTAAAGACTTCTGTGTTGCTGGCAGCTGCCTTGCAAATTGGTGCCATCATTGGTGGTGCAAGCGAGGGAAATTGCAATCGCATTTATCAGTTTGGTTTAAACCTTGGTATTGCATTTCAAATTCAGGATGATTATTTAGACGCTTTTGGCGACCCTGAAAAATTTGGAAAAGAAATTGGTGGAGATATAAAACAAAACAAGAAAACATTTTTGTTCCTCCACGCTGAAAGTATTGCCAATGCTGAGCAAAAGCAACAAATGGAAGATTTGATAAAAATAAATCCAACAGATAAAGTTGAAAAAATGTTGGCAATTTTTAAAGAATGTAATGTTGGTGCCTGGGCAAATGAATTGAAGGAAAAATATTACCAGGCAGCAATGAAACATCTGGATGATATTGCTGTTACACAAGTTCGCAAAAAGCCTTTAGTTGAGTTGGCGAATTTTTTAATTTCTCGTGAGCAATAAGTATAAAAAAAAGTAATGATGAGTGATATAAATACTAAAAATGAAATAAGGAAAGTAACAATATTCACTATTATATTTTCATATATATCTTACTCGAGCCTAATGAGTCTTATTAATCAAATCAGCAAGGGCGTAACTTGGAGAATTATATTATCGAGTATATCCTTAATTGGCATTTCGTATATATTAACATTATTTATTATTAAGTTAATCAAGTTGAGAAAACTAAGCAAATAATCTCTTGTGAAATAACAACTACTTATGAGCTCATCTATCTTTCGTAAAAAAAATATTGATAAAATTGTTGCTGACGCTGCAAGTAATGCAGATGGTCATTCTACAGGATTATCACGAGTACTTACACTAAAAGACTTAACTTTTTTTGGTATTGCTGCCATCATTGGTGCAGGAAGTTTTAGCAGTTTAGGAGGTGCTGTTTTTAGTGGTGGTCCAGGTGTTGTTATTTTGTTTATTATTTGTGGTATTGCCTGTGCTTTCACAGCTTTTTGTTATAGTGAATTTGCAAGTAGAATTCCAGTTGCAGGTAGTGCATACACTTATGCCTATGCAAGTTTTGGAGAACTATTTGCCTGGATAATTGGTTGGGCTTTGGTGATGGAATACAGTGTGGGCAACATTTACGTGGCTTTTAGCTGGAGCGATTACTTTACTTCTTTCCTTGAAAAAATCAATATTCATTTACCCGATTATTTTACTTGCAGTTATGCAGAGGCTAAAGGAGCTATTGAAAAACTTGCTAATCTGAATGCTGTTGAAAAAATAGATTTTTTAAGTAAAAAGGCTAATGTAGAGTTAATTAATGCCTGGAATAATTCTACTATAATTGGTGGCATTAGAATGATAGCAGATTTACCTGCACTCATCATTAATTTTTTAATTACATACCTTGTTTTTCGTGGAGTTAAAGAAAGTAGAAACTTTAGCAATGTGATGGTTATTTTAAAATTAATTGTTGTTGCATTGGTAATTATTGTTGGTGGTTATTGCGTTTTTCATTTAGGATTAGCTGGTAACTGGCATCCATTAAATACAAAGAATGAACATAGTTTTATGCCAAATGGATTTAGTGGTGTTATGGCTGCTGTAAGTGGTGTATTCTTTGCCTACATTGGGTTTGATGCTGTAAGTGTGTTGGCAGAAGAAAGCAAAAACCCTCAACGAGATTTACCAAGAGGAATGATTTTAAGCCTTGTAATTTGTACTATTGTTTATATTTTATTGACACTTGTTTTAACAGGTGCTGTTGTGTTTTCCAAGTTTGAAAATGTTGGCGACCCGCTTGCATTTATTTTTGAAAAAGATAATTTGAATGTTGGTTGGATGCAATTTCTTGTGGCAATTTGTGCAGTAATTGCAATGACAAGTGTATTGCTTGTTTTTCAAATGGGGCAACCAAGAATCTGGATGAGTATGAGTCGTGATGGCCTGCTGCCAAAGGTTTTTCAAACAATTCATCCAAAATATCACACTCCAAGTTTTGCAACAATTTTAACAGGATTGGTTGTTGGAATTCCAATTTTATTTACTGACAAAACTTTTGTGTTAGACTTCACTAGCATTGGAACTTTATTTGCTTTTGTGTTGGTTTGTGGTGGTGTTTTATTAATACCACGAAAAGAAAAAGAAGCTGGTAAATTTCATTTGCCATACATCAATGGAAAACTCTACTTTCCTTTGTTGTTAATAGTTTCAATCGTTTTGATAAGCTATTTTGATTCAACTTATTTCTCGAAAAAAATAAACTTCAGTGATGAACACAGAATCGAGGCTCTTGAAAGTATTATACCTAATAAGGGAAATTTCGACAGTACAAAAATTGTCTCACTGATTGAGCAGAATCTAATTGAAAATAATAAACAAGACTCTTTATTTAAAGGTTTGATTGATACAATGGCAGTAAGAACTAACTCAAGTGCAAAACTGAGTGTAGTCTCAAAGTTTATTTCTGCCGCAAATACAGAGCAAAGTAAAACTCAAAAAGTCTCACTTGTGATTTTTTGGATTGCTTGCATCATTTTAGCAATTTATACATTCATTAAAAACTTCTCACTTATTCCATTATTGGGTTTAGCAAGTTGTATGTATTTGCTAACAGGAATGACAAAGATAAACTGGGCTTGGTTTTCAGGCTGGTTGCTAATTGGTTTGGTTGTTTACTTTAGTTATGGAAAACATAAAAGCAAACTGGCACAAAAGAATCATTAATAACACGAGATTTTTATCATTTTTATTTTGCCCCACCTTTACAATGTTCTTTCAAAAAATTGGTGTACAATACTGATAAATGCCCATAAGTTCCTTCGCCTTCACCTAAAGAGTGTGT
>JANYEP010000021.1 GCA_025363075.1 Chitinophagaceae bacterium
AAAAGAGAAACTGAAGAGAATAATTTGATTCAACCACCTGCATTAATAGTTGGTACAGCAGGAAGATTGGCAGACCATATTCGTAGGGGAAATATTACGATTGATACCATTGAAACATTGGTACTTGATGAGTTTGACAAAACAATGGAAACAGGTTTTACAGAAGAAGTTTCTTTCATCATTGGCTCATTACCAAACATAAAAAAAAGGATATTAACATCTGCAACAAAATCTGCTGAAATACCTGCATTTATTGGCTTGCAGAATGAAATTGAATTAAATTTTTTGAGCAATGAAGAAGTGCCAGAAGAAAAACTTTTGATACAAAAAGTAATGAGCGATGATGCTGATAAAATTGAAACTTTATTCAGGCTAATTTGCAAAAATGGCAACAAGTCAACTATTGTGTTTTGTAATCATAGAGAGTCTGTTGAACGAGTTAGTCAAATGCTTGCAGATAAAGGTGTCGTGAATGAGTTTTACCACGGTGCAATGGAACAACAAGAACGTGATAGTGCTTTGTGCAAGTTTGCAAATGGAACTGTTGATACACTAATTACCACAGACCTTGCTGCACGTGGGCTGGATATTCCAAACATTCGTTATATCATTCATTATCATTTACCAAACACCGAAGATATTTTTACCCATAGAAATGGTAGAACAGCCAGAATGGATGCAAGTGGAACAGTTGTTTTAATTCTTTCAAAAGAAGAATATTTACCAGCTTATATTGATCAAAGTATTGAAACTATTAAGTTGCCCAACAAAGTAGAATTACCCGAAAAGCCAAAGTGGACAACGCTTTTCATTGGTGCTGGTAAAAAAGATAAAATAAATAAGATTGATGTTGTAGGATTTTTATCTCAAAAAGGGGAACTGAAAAAAGAAGACATTGGTCTTATTCACGTTAAAGATTTTTTCTCTTTTGTTGCAGTTAAAAAAATTAAACTTGGTGCTGCAATGGAGTTGATTAAAGATGAAAAAATTAAGAACAAAAAAGTAAAGATTGCTGTGGCTAAATAATATCAATCATTCGCAACAATCTCATCAATTCTCTTTGCCAATACTACATCTTTTTCTGTAACAACATCACCTGCATCGTGTGTTGAAAGCCATATCTCTACTGTGTTCCAAACGTTTGTCCAAAGAGGGTGATGGTTAGCTTTTTCTGCTTCAAGTGCAACTCTTGTCATAAAAGCAAATGCTTGAGAAAAGTTTTTAAAAGTAAATTTTTGATAAAGTTTATTATCAATATTTTGCCAAGACATAGTTGCAATTTTAAAATTATTATTGATTTATCTTGGCTTTAACCAAGCCTCAGGATTAACGCATTTTGCACTACCATTCATTACCCTGAATTCAAACTCACCATCCCCATCATCTCCAATTCCAGCTTTACCAATTAAAGTTCCAGCATTGACCTTTTGTCCTTTGGTAACGGTTACATCAGAAAGACGATTGTAAATTGTAACATATCTACCATGACGCACCATTACAACTTTATATTCATCAAAGTTTCCAATATATGTAACCTCGCCATCTGCAACTGCTTTTACTGGAGTTCCAGCTGGTAATGAGAAAATAATTCCATCTATTACTTCTTTAGAATATGCGTTAATTTGATGTATACCAAACCTTCGGCTAATTATTCCTGAATTCACGGGCCAAGGCAATTGCCCTCTTTTTTTCTCGAAGTCAATAGACATAGTTAATCCTTCTGGTGTACCTTCAAATGCACTATAATCACGAGTTTTACCATTAGGCAGCGTAATATTTTTACCAGCTGCTGGCGTCATTGTTGAATTATAGGTAACTGATTTTTGTTCAGCTTTTCTTGCATCATCTTCCAGTTTTTTTGCTTTGGCTTCAGCAGTAGCTTTTTCTGCAGCATCGGCTTTGCTTTTTGCATCTGCTTCAGCTTTTGCTCTTGCAGCAGCTAGCTTTGCAGCAGCAGCTTCAGCTTCAAGTTGTTTTTTTCTAATTTCTTCAGCAGCTTTTATTTTAGCTAATCTTTCCTTTTCTTTTTTCTCTGCTTCTATAGCTTCCCTCCGAATGATTGCAGTAATTGCATTATTCAATTCACGTCTTTGCTTTTCTCGTTTAGTTATTTGTGCATTCACTTCTTTTTCTTGTCCACGTAATTGTTTCACAACATCATCTTTTTCTTTTCTATCTTGCTCCAATACTTGCAGTTGCTCTGTTTGGCTAACCAATGCACCTTTTTTATCTTGAATGCTTGTGTTTAACTGCGTAATGTTATGCAGTAAATCATTTTGTGTTTTAGCAATAGAGGCGGCTTCTACTTCACGCAATCTTCTATAACCTTTTAAATAATTTACTCGTTTAATAGCATCATTAAAGGATTGGGCAGAAAATAAAAAATTGAGGTATTGATAATTACTCCTGTTTTTGTAAGCATACACAACACTTTGTGCATACTTCTGTTTTAAAGTATCTAACTCTTTTTTTAAACGATAAATTTCAACTTGTTTCAAGTACATATCTTCATCAAGTTGTTTCATCTCTTTATTGATGTGATTAACTAATCTTTCTCTTGCTTCAATTTTATCTTTTACGATGTTATATTTTTTCAATACACTTTTAGTATTGGTTTGAATACTTTTCAAACTTGCATTCAACTCATCAATTTCTCTTTGAATTTGCTGCTTTTGTTTTGTT
This sequence comes from Chitinophagaceae bacterium, assembly GCA_025363075.1. Lineage (GTDB taxonomy): Bacteria > Bacteroidota > Bacteroidia > Chitinophagales > Chitinophagaceae > CAIVPM01. Next base: position 2,683 of record JANYEP010000021.1, read on the forward strand.
AATTCCTCTTTGCTTTGATTGCTTACAGGTTGTGCATTTGCACACACAGTAAAGAATACTAAGCATAGTAAAGGAAGTATTTTTGAAATGATTTTTTGCATTGTAGAAAATTAAAGGAAAACTATACCATAAACGAATTTGAGAACACTAAATTACTTGAGTTTAAAGTTTTTTGGTACAGTGAATTGATATTTTAACATTTCGTTGAAGGTATAATCTTTAAACTCCATATTAATATCCAGCTTGGATTTTTCTGCAACAGAGATATTTCTATACGTTGAAAATTGAAAATTATTCACAGGCTTATATTGGCTTAAGGTAATATCGCAGGTTCTGTTTCTTTGTACATCTACATCATCCAATTTGCTATGCAATACTAAATTACTTCCTTTATCAAGCGTTACCAAATGTTTAAAAATATTGCCAATCATTAATACCAACATTTGATTATTATTTACATTTTTATATGAAACAATATTGCTGTCCAAAAAAACTGGATTGCCAATTAAAATGTCTTGCAATGTGCCAAACGTAAAAGGTATTTGTGTTACTTCCTGCAAATAAGAAATAGAGCGATACTGCACATATTTGTTATCAGGAATTTTGCTTACAACTGTTACGCTATCTTTAGTTACTTTGGCTTGTAACCCAACAATACCAAGGAATCCCTTTATTTGGATATAAATTACTTTGTCTTTTTCTATGCTCAAATAGGCAGTTACATTCTGGCTTTCTTCTTGACCATAATAGTTCACTTTTATTTTTGCATTAAAGGTGTTGAAGTCAATTTTTTGGTGCATTACTTGACTCATAATATTTTTAACAATAGCAATAGAATCCACTGCTGGCATTGTTTTAATAACAACAGATTGTGCAGTGTCTTTTGTGTTGAAAGCAGTTTTAATAGACTGCACCTTTTTTACAGGGCGACAGGATATCGCTGCCACAATTAGAATAAAAAATAAAATGTATTTCTTCATATAAATTTTTGTGAAAAGATGAAAATTAGTTTGTTCCTGTATGCCCAAAACCACCTGCACCTCTTATAGTTTCAGTAATATTTTCCACACTAATTAAAGTAGCTTGTTCTACCTTTTGAAACACCATTTGTGCAATACGATCTGCATTTGAAATTGTTACAGGCTCATTAGATAAATTAACTAATATCACTTTTATTTCGCCCCTGTAATCTGCATCAATAGTGCCTGGAGAATTAAGGCAAGTGATGCCTTGTTTTATTGCAAGCCCACTTCTTGGGCGAATTTGTGCTTCGTAACCCAACGGTAATTCAATAAATAATCCAGTAGAAATAAGTTCTCTTTGCAGGGGTTGGAGTATAATATTGTTGCTAATAAATGCCCTGATATCCATACCTGATGAGCCTTGTGTGGCATACTCAGGTAAAGGATTTGTAGATTGGTTAATGATTTTTACTTCCAGATTGTGCATAGCTGCAAAAGTAGGGTTATGAAATATTTTCATTCCACTTGTTGGAAACTCCTTTTAACGGCACATTTTTTTTTAACAATTACCTGAAATTTAAACTAACGTTGAAAACTTTTTTTAGTTACTAAAACCTTTTTATCTAAAATTGCTTTTTTTCAATACAAAATTTCAGAAATATGATTAAGTTACAAGCTATTGGGCATCTTGGTAAAGATGCTATTGTAAACAACGTAAATGGTAAAAATGTTATCAACTTTACAGTTGCCCACACTGAAAAATATAAGGATGCACAAGGCGTTCAAAAAGATAAAACCGTTTGGGTTGATTGTGCTTACTGGACAGATAGAACAGCTATTGCACCTTATTTAAAAAAGGGTACACAAGTGTTTGTTGATGGCATTCCTGATGTTAGAAGCTACACTACACAAGATGG
>JANYEP010000062.1 GCA_025363075.1 Chitinophagaceae bacterium
CTTACAAAGCAATTGGTTTACCGATAGCTACCAACAAGATGAGAAGTTATACAACTTCCAACTTTGGGCAGTAAGTTATGAAATGGTAACATCAATGGCTACCGATATTGTAACTAAATTACAAGCAAATGGTGCTGTAAACAATGTAACCAATGCAGATTTGCCAAAAGCATATATCAGCAAAGGAAGCAGGGTTAATACTAACTTAAATGTTACTATTAACAACAACACAACTGCAACATCAGGCTACTTTGAACTACACGAAAAAGCAAACGAAAATGCAGCAACAACAACCCGTCAAGTTGCATTTACTGTAGCTGCAAATGGTGTAAGCAATGTAACTATACCAGTAAGAGATAACTACGAAGGAGATATTTATGTTTTCCTAAACAACAAATTAACCGACTTAGTTTACTTGAGCGATGGTACTTGGGCTTTAGATTACAACAAAAACACAACTACTATTTCATCATTCAATGTAACCAACGAAGCAAACCCAACTACAGCAACAAGCGAACACAGATTGTTCCGTAATGTAGCAGTAACAGGTGTTGCTAAAGATTACATTACTGTTTACAAAACAATGATGGGTGGTGGACTTGAGCAAAATGTATCAAACTACAAATCACTTTTATTCACTGCCAATGCAACAGGAGCAGGAAGTGTAACAGTAACATTGGTTAAAAAATCAATCACAGATTGGAAAAACCAATACACTTACACAGTAGCTTTAGATGGCAACAAAGAATATGGTATTAACTTAAACCAGTTCACGTCAAAATCAAACAGCAATGCAATAGATGCAAGCGATATTACAGCGGTAAACTTCAGCTTCAACAATAGCAGAGGTGTACCAACGAATATGAGCATCAATTTAAGCAAAGCAAGATTTGCTTCAACATCAATAGCAACAGAGGTTAGTGTAAATGCAATTGGACTTTATCCAAATCCAACAGTAGGTAAGTTCACTACAAGTTTCACTTCAACAACTACGCAATCATTGGTATTGAAAGTTACAGAAGCTGCAACAGGTAAAATTGTTAAAACACAGTTTATAACTGCAACCAAAGGTGCAAATGCAATAGCCGTTGACAACAACCTTTCAAGTGGTTTATACATCGTTACCCTTGAAGGTGATGGTGAGAAATTTAACCCAGCAAGATTGATGGTAGGTAAGAAATAGAAAGCCTAAAAATAAATTTACAAGTTAGAGAAAACAAAAAAGCAACTCAATTGAGTTGCTTTTTTGTTTGGTGCCCAGAACAGGAATCGAACCTGCACATCCTTGCGAACGGCAGATTTTGAGTCTGCTGCGTCTACCAATTCCGCCATCTGGGCGATTTCAAAAATTAATTAGATAACTAATCAACTCACAAGGGCTGCAAATATGCAGTATCATTTTGTACTATCCAAAATACGATTGAGATATTTTTTCTTAAAATAATAATCTTTTACTTTCAAGAGGTCTGCTTCGTCAATGTTTGCAGCAGTTTCAGCATTAACAATATTTTCAACATCTTTCTTTATTACTAATTCCCAATCCTTAATTCTTAATATAATCTGCTCTATTTTTTCTTTATCACCTTCCATTTTTGCATCCATCAATTTTTCATTCAATTCCATCATTTCCATTAAAAAATCGTTTGGCAAAGCATACTTTTCTTCGTCTTGCAAAAGATTTTTTAACTGTAAAACATATTTTATGGTTTCATCTTGATTAGTGAAAATTTTATATGCTTTATTGACTAAAGAAGCGGTTTGCAACGCTTCTTCTTTTTCTGCAACGCTTCCATTTGCAATAAAATCTGGATGATATTTTCGACTCAGATTAAAATACTGCTGTTTTACCAAATCCTTACTGGGATTGAATGACAGCGGAATTTGATATAATTCAAATAAATTCAAAATGTATATTTTACTATTTATTCTACTGTTACACTTTTAGCCAAATTCCTTGGCATATCTACGTTGTAGCCTTTTGCTACACCAACATAATAACTTAGTAATTGTAGTGGAATTGTTGAGAGGAGAGGAGCTACTAACTCATCTGCATCAGGCACAAACATTGTATCGTTTGCCATACCAGGAATAACTGTGTCGCCATTTGTTGCAACAGCAATCACCATTCCTTTGCGAGCTTTTATTTCTTGCACATTACTTACAATTTTTTCGTAGTAACTATCCTTTGTTGCAACAAATACAACAGGCAATTCTTCTGTAACAAGTGCAATCGGGCCATGTTTCATTTCAGCAGCAGGATAGCCTTCTGCATGTATGTAGCTTATTTCTTTTAGCTTTAATGCACCTTCTAAAGCAACAGGAAAATTAAATCCACGACCTAAGAATAAAGCATCAGGTGCATCCTTATATTTTTCTGCAATAGCTTTAATGTGAGATGTATCTGCAAGAATTTCTTTCACTTTTTCAGGGATTGCTTCCAGCTCTTTCATCAACAAAGAATATCGCTCGTGAGTAATAGTTCCTTTTGCCTGAGCAATCTTAAGAGCCATCATTGTAAGTACAGCAAGTTGTCCTGTAAATGCTTTTGTGCTGGCAACACCAATTTCTGGGCCAGCGTGAGTGTAAGCACCAGCATGGCTTATACGTGCAATGCTGCTTCCAACTGCATTTACAACGCCAAAAATAAATGCACCTTTTTCTTTAGCACTTTCAAGAGCAACAAGTGTGTCAGCAGTTTCGCCACTTTGAGAAATTGCAATAATAACATCACCTTCATTTATCACAGGATTTCTGTATCTAAATTCGCTAGCATATTCCACTTCAACAGGAATTCTGCAAAGCTCTTCAAAAATATATTCAGCAATTAAACCTGCGTGCCAGCTTGTGCCACAAGCCACTATCACAATGCGTTGGGCATTGCAAAGCGTTTCTAAATTATTATCAATTCCAGCCATTCTAATTTCGCCAGAATGTGTTAACAGTCTTCCTCGCAAACAATCAAAAATTGTATCTGGCTGTTCGTAAATTTCTTTCAGCATAAAATGGTCGTAGCCACCTTTTTCAATGGTAGCAAGTTCCATATCAAGCTTGGTAATAAAAGGTGTTTGCTTCTCATTACCTAAATTTTTAAGAATAATTTCATCGGCTTTAACGATGGCAATTTCATAGTCGTTTACATACACCACTTCTTTGGTATATTCAATAATAGGCGTTGCATCGCTTGCTAAAAAATGCTCTCCCTTGCCAATACCAATTACCAATGGACTACCTTTTCTTGCAGCAATAATGGTATCAGGATCATTTTGGTCTATTAATAAAATGCAGTAAGCACCAACAATTCTTTTCAATGCAACACGCAAAGCTTCTTCAAGTGTAGAGTTATTATTTTGCTTAATATCTTGGATAAAATTCAACAAAACTTCAGTATCTGTATCACTACTAAAAGTGTATCCTTTTTTAATTAAATCTTGTTTAATGAGTGCATAGTTTTCGATGATGCCATTGTGAATCATTGATAAACTGCCATCGTTGCTTAGGTGTGGATGAGCGTTTCTATCACTTGGTTCGCCGTGTGTGGCCCAACGTGTATGCCCAATTCCTATATGTCCTTGCACGTCTTTACCTACAATACTTTCTTCAAGGTCGGCAACTTTTCCTTTCTTTTTATACAATTTCATTCCGTGATTAATTAATGCTATTCCAGCACTATCATAACCACGATATTCCAATCTTTTTAATCCTTTTACAATTACAGGATATGCCTCACGATGTCCAATATAACCAACAATTCCACACATAATATTTGTTTTTGTGGATGCAATATTATTTCATTTGTACCAATCTAATAGTTAAAGTTGTAACAATGAATTTGTAGCTTGCATCTTGTTTTACATTTCACATTAGTTTTGCGTTGATGTCTTTTTTAAATACTAAACATATTACTGCATTAATAAAAAAAGATTTTTTGCTTGAAACACGCCACCAGCATACGTTTTACGCTATTGTCCTATATGTCATCAGTACCACATTTGTTGTTTATCTGGCAATGGGGCAACCAGAAGAGCAAGTGTGGAATGGTTTGTTTTGGATAGTGCAATTATTTGTTTGCATCAACGCTGTGGCAAAAAGTTTTTTAGCAGAAAGCCAAGGTAGAATGTTGTATTACTACAGCATTGTAAACCCTAAAGATTTTGTTGTTGCCAAATTGGTTTATAATGTTATATTAATGCTGCTAATGACTGCTTTATCACTTTTAATTTTCATCATCTTTTTAGAAAACCCATTTGCATATTTATACAAATTCATCCTAATTTCTTTCCTGGGAAGTTTTGGTTTAAGTTTAGTGTTCACCTTTCTTGCAGCCATTGCCGCCAAAGCAAAACAGCAAGCATCTTTAATGGCAATTATGGGTTTGCCTATCATCATTCCACAACTATTATTGTTAATGAAAATTTCTGTTGTAGCATTTAGTAGTGTGGTGCAAGAAGGCTTTTGGCAAATGACAGGATTGTTGCTGGTATTGGATTTGATGGTTGTTGCACTTGCAGTTATTTTGTTTCCTTATTTGTGGAAGGATTAGAAATATTTTTTGTTTTTCATTGCTTTCCTTTTTGCTAAACCCCTATATTTACTTTCATAAATTTTTGATATGATTCCATCTATTCGCAAGCAATTTAACCAAGCATTTACCAAAGAGCAATACGAAAAATATTTATATAAACTACACAACACTTATCCCAAAGACGCACTTGCATTTCGAGTTGCTGAAACACCCATTTTTGTTAGCAAAGAATTTACCAATAAAATCTTGGATGTTTGTGAAAGTATTGTGGATGTTATACTTCAGCCTGATTTTTTAGAGAAATCTGCTAAGGCTATTCCTGCAAATGTTAATGTGCCAAACGATAAAACGTACAGCGATTTTATTGCATTTGATTTTGGTATTTGCGAAAATGAAAATGGAGAACTTGAGCCACAGTTAATAGAAATGCAAGGCTTCCCTACTTTGTTTGCATATCAGATTTTTCACGATATTGTAACAAGAGAATACTTTGATATTCCAGAAAATTTTTCTGTGTTTTTAAATGGACTTACCACAGAAACTTATACTGCATTATTAAGCGAAATGTTACTTGGGAAATATGAAAAAGAAAATGTGATTTTACTTGAAGTATTTCCTCACGAGCAAAAAACAAGAATTGATTTTTACTGCACACAAGAAATGTTTGGTGTAAAACCAGTTTGCCTAACTGAATTGATTAAAGAAGGTAAAGATTTATTCTACCTAAACGATGGCATTAAAACGCAGGTAAAGAGAATTTATAACAGAATTATTTTTGATGACTTGCAACAACAGTCTGCCGAAGTGCAAGAAAAAGGAAAGATATTATTGGAAGAATTAAATGTTGAATGGGTGCCACATCCTAATTGGTTTTATAGAATTAGCAAATACACTTTGCCATTTTTAAATCATCCTTATGTTCCTAAAACTTCGTTTTTAAATGAAGTAAAAGAGATACCAAAAGACTTAGAAAACTATGTGTTGAAACCATTGTTCTCATTCTCTGGGCAAGGCGTTGTTATTGATGTTACACAAGATGATATTGATAAAGTTACTGACCCTGAAAACTGGATTTTACAACGCAAAGTAAAATATGCAGATGTGATTGTAACACCTGATGTTCCTGCAAAAGCCGAGATTAGAATATTTTATTTTTGGAAAGAAGGAGAGGCAAGACCAATTGCCACAAATAACTTAGCAAGATTGAGCAAAGGCAAAATGATTGGTGTGCGTTACAATTTTGATAAGGAATGGGTAGGAGGGACGCTTGCTTATTTTGAACAATAATTTTTAGTACTTTTATTTTTTCTTTACTAAACTATCAATAGGATATTTTGCTTTCATAGAGTCCATTATTGATGTTGCCCAATTGGTAATAGCGGTTTTTTCTTCTATTGTTAAAATTGCATCTTTATGAATCCAAGTGTATGATGATAATGGCATTTCATTTTCCTCTACCTCGCTGATTATTTTTTTCATTTTGCCATATTGTTTTCTTAAACGATAGCTGGCAAATTCGTCAAAATTCAATTCCCCTTTTCCTTCATTAATATGATGGTTTAACCAAAAATATACTGGCTGAATATTGCTATACCAAGGATAGGTGGTATTGTTGCTATGGCAGTCGTAGCAAGCCTTTTGAAAGATTTTGTTTACATTCTCTGGCACAGTTACAACTGTTGAAATTTGTTTGCTTGCATCAACAGTATGTATGTTTTTTGCAGGACGAATAAATTGTATGATAACTAAACCCGCTAGCAAAAACAAACCAATTTTTTTGAACACTGATTTCATAATAAAAGTATAAAAAATTATAAATTAACCAATACTTCTCCTGTCATTTCTTTAGGAATTTCCAATCCCATTAATGTTAAAACAGTTGGTGCAATATCACCCAATTTTCCTGCTTTAATAGTCCTTTTATTTTCATTACTAATTAAAAACAATGGAACAAGATTTAAAGAGTGTTGTGTGTTAGGACTTCCATCTTCATTAATTTCATAATCTGCATTGCCGTGGTCAGCTGTTAGTAAAATAG
>JANYEP010000090.1 GCA_025363075.1 Chitinophagaceae bacterium
AAAAAAATTTTATTCATTCTTTTTCTTATCCCTCTTTTAACAACAGCCCAAACTTCTAATACCTGGAAATTATTTTCAGCAAAAAAAATAGTGTTACAAGGCAATGCAGATCAAGTGAAGGAATATGAAATATCAGCCAAGAATTTAAATAAACTTAAGCTAACATACTTTGCAGATTCTGCTACAAAAACTTGGAATAAATCAATTGTAATTATGGATGCTAAAAGACGTGAAGTGTTTAGAAAAGATTTGAAGTATAATGAAAACAGTTTCTTCTTTGGCAAGGAAAAAAATATTGGAAAAATATTCTCAAAGCCTTTAACAGTATATGTTCTGTCTATTCCAGCAGATAAAAATATTGCTTCAAAAATAAAGGTTCGTCCCGTGCCATTGCTAAAACTTATTCCAAAAAATTAATATCGTTTCTTTGCCTTTTAGATAATGAAAATTATTGGAAAATGTATCTTACAAAAACACCTTGGTTAATTAAAAAAATATACTCAAATTATATTTGGAGTATCAATACTAAGGACAAAATTATTTACCTGACATTCGATGATGGGCCTCATCCAACTGCAACAAGTTTTGTTTTAGAAACATTAAAGCAATTCAATGCCAAAGCAACTTTTTTTTGCATTGGGAAGAATGTAGAATTATTTCCAACTGTTTATTCAAGCATTATTGAACAAGGGCATACAGCTGGCAATCACACGCAAAATCATTTGAATGGCTGGAAAACAAATGATGAAACTTACATAAAAAATATTGAAGCAGCGGCAAGCAATATTGATAGCAAATTGTTTCGCCCTCCTTATGGAAGAATAACAAGATTTCAAGCCAAACTATTGCTGCAAGCGAATTACAAGATATTTATGTGGGATGTGTTAAGCGGAGATTTTGACATTAATTTATCAAAGGAAAAATGTGCAGATAATGTTTTGCTTCAAGCAAAGCAAGGCAGTATTGTTGTTTTTCACGATAGTGAGAAAGCCTTTGAAAGATTAGAATTTGCATTACCAAAAGTGCTCGCCTTTTTTAGTAAACAAGGATATAAATTTGAACGTTTATAAACAACAAAGATTCTATGTCATTACACCAAAACAATATCACGAAGCTTTTTAATATTCAATTTCCCATTGTTCAGGCAGGAATGATTTGGGCAAGTGGTTGGCGTTTGGCAAGTGCTGTTAGCAATGCTGGTGGTTTGGGATTATTGGGAAGTGGAAGTATGTACCCAGATGTTTTGAGAGAACATATTCGAAAATGCAAAGCCAATACTGACAAGCCATTTGGTGTAAATGTTCCTTTGCTTTACCCCAATATTAATGAACATATTGAAATTATTATAGCAGAAAAAATTCCAATCGTTTTCACAAGTGCTGGCAACCCAAAAACCTGGACAAAGATTTTAAAAGACAATGGAATTATTGTTGTACACGTAGTGAGCAGCAGCTTGTTTGCACAAAAAGCAGCTGCAGCTGGTTGTGATGCAGTTGTTGCAGAAGGCTTTGAAGCTGGTGGACATAATGGACGTGAGGAAACTACAACATTGGTATTGATTCCACAAGTTTGTGATGCAGTCTCAATTCCTGTAATTGCTGCTGGAGGTATTGCAAATGGTCGTCAAATGCTTGCTGTTATTGCATTAGGTGCTGAGGGTGTGCAAATTGGCAGTAGATTTATTTGCACTCCAGAGGCATCTTCTCACCAACATTTTAAAGATGCTATTTTAAAAGCAAATGAAGGTGATACAATGCTGAGTATGAAGAAAACAGTGCCTGTGAGATTGTTAAAAAATAATTTTTACGAAGAAATAAAAGCTGCTGAAAATAGAGGTGCAAGTGAAGAAGAATTAAATCAGATTTTAGGGCGAGGGAGAGCAAAAAAAGGAATGTTTGAAGGTGAATTAGAAAGTGGTGAATTGGAAGTTGGACAAGTTGCAAGTATGATACGCGAAATAAAACCTGCTTCAGAAATTGTTAGAGAAATATTGGACGAATATGAAGCTACAAAATTAAAATTATTGCAATCCTAATTTTCGTAATTATAGACTCTTTATAGAAATTTTTTAATGAATAATAATATCCATCGACTATATCAAATTGCTAATAAATCAGAGAAAATTATTCTTGGTTTAATGAGTGGTACATCGCTTGATGGACTTGATTTAGCTTTATGCAAGGTTGCTGAAAATGGCGTAAATACTAAGCTTCAGCTTTTGCATTTTGAAACTGTAGAATATGATATTGACTTTAAAAAACACATTCACTCTATTTTTTGTAAAGAAAAAGTAAGTCTTGAAAAACTATGTTTAATGAATGAACACATTGGTCTTGTTCATTCACAAATCATCAATAAAACACTTGCAAAATGGAACATAAAAAATAGTGATGTTGATATAATTGCAAGCCACGGACAAACTATTTATCATTCTCCAAAAACAAAACATCATCAAACTGAATTTGGTAATGCAACATTACAAATTGGTGATGCAGACCACATTGCTTTTAATACCAATATCATTACCATAAGTGACTTTAGGCAAAAGCATATTGCAGCAGGTGGAGAAGGTGCACCACTTGCCATTTATGGGGACTTTTTTTTGTTGAGCAGTAAAAATGAAAACAGAATTTTATTGAACATTGGCGGCATTGCAAACTTTACTTTTTTGCCAAGCAGTTTAAATATTGATGAAGTTATTTGTACTGATGTTGGAGCTGGCAATACTCTAATGGATTCATATACACAACATCATTTTCCCAATAAATATTATGACGAAAATGCTGCTATTGCAATGCAAGGAAGTGTGAGTGACGATTTATTAAAAGCATTATGCAATCACGAATTTTTTAAACAACCATTTCCTAAAACTACTGGGCAGGAAATATTTAATTTACAATTTGTCAAAAATGCGTTAGTCGCTTCAAATACAATGCAGATAAGTGTTTTGGATGTGATGGCTACACTAAATTATTTTACTGCATATACAATTGCAGAAGCCATTAAACAAAATATTCAACATAAAAATTATTGTATTTATGCAAGTGGTGGTGGTGTTAATAATCCCTTGTTAATGCAAAATCTGCAACAGCAATTACCAAATACCCAAATTCAATCAACAGCAATTTTAGGAATTAATCCTAACGCTAAAGAAGCCATTCTATTTGCAGTATTAGCAAATGAAACAATTTGTGGAAGTTCAGATTTTTATCATCAATCAAATAAAAATTTCCTTGCAATAACAATGGGTAAGATTAGTTTTTCAAAATAGACTTAATCAAAATCATTTACAATCCTGAGTTGTTTTGTTAAAATTTTTCTCTTTCGATAAATTAAGTAAATCAACAATCTCTCGTTAACAATATCTTTGCTGCTTATGGCAAAGTACGCACACGATTTAGTAGTGCCAGATGTGGCAAGTGGGTTATCAAAAAAAAATCAAGTAGCAGCAATGTTTGACAATATTGCTCATAAATACGATTTTTTAAATAGGTTTATGAGTGCAGGCATTGATGTTGGCTGGAGAAAAAGGGCGATAAAAGAATTGGTTTTATTACGCCCAAAAGTAATTTTAGATGTGGCAACAGGCACAGCAGATGTAGCTCTTTTAACAAATAAAATACTGCACCCCAATAAAATTATTGGAATTGATATTAGTGAAGGAATGTTGAAATTGGGTAGAGAAAAAATTGAAAAACTAAACCTCCAAAAAACTATACAACTTCAACTTGGCGATTGTGAGAATTTATCGTTTGAAGATAATTATTTTGATGCAATAACCGTGGCTTTTGGGGTAAGAAATTTTGAAAATTTAGAGAAGGGTTTAAAAGAAGTTTTAAGAGTATTAAAACCCCAAGGCAAATTTGTAGTATTAGAATGCAGTAAGCCTCAAAAGCAAGGTATCAAAGGGTTTTACAATTTTTATATGAATAAAATAATGCCAAATTTTGGTCGTATTTTATCTGGCAACAAACAAGCGTACTCATATTTGAACAATAGTGTTCAAGCCTTTCCTGAAGGGCAACAATTTTTAACCATAATGAATGAAGCAGGCTTTACACAAACTTATTTAACAACACTTAGCTTAGGAGTATGTACTATTTATTGCGGAAGCAAATAATCCTGTTTTGTTTTATCTTTTTTGCTGTGTCAAAGTTGTTTGCACAGCCAGAGCAATATCGTAGCGAACACGATAATCTTAAATATTATTTTGGTGCAACACTGGGTTACAATGTTGGCTGGTTATCTGCTCAAAAGTCAGAGAAATTTTTGATGGACGATAGTGTGCTGCGTGCAGAACCTTCATCAAGTGGCGGTATTGCAATTGGCATTCATGCTACTGCAAAACTTTCAAAGCATTGGCAAGCAAGAATAAACCCTCAGATTATTTTGGGCGGTGCAAGATATTTTAATTACACACTGCAAGCTACCAATAACAGCCCAGCAGTTGAACAAGCGTTTACGCTTCCAACCACCCTCATTGCTTTTCCTTTAAGCCTTAAGTTTAATAGCGATAGAATAGATAATTTTAGAACCTATCTTTTGTTTGGTGTAAAGATGGATGTTGATTTATCTGCCAACTCTGCTGCAAGAAATCAAGATGGATATATTAAGTTGAAGAAATATATTTATAGTGCAGAAGTTGGTGTTGGCTTCAACTTGTTTTTACACTATTTTACACTTACTCCAGAAATAAAGATTAGCTATGGCTTGAACAATATTTTAGATAGAGACCCTAATTTAAAATATTCTGCTGTGTTTGAAAATGTTCAGGCAAGAATGGTAAGCTTTAGCTTGCACTTTGAAGATTAATGACCATTACAACAAAAAAAAATATAGCTATCGCAACTGCATTGCTTTTCCATATTTGTGGAGCAATCGGTATTTTATTTTCATCTCATAAAGATTGGTTTGTTCACAATACAAGTCTTAATCTTCTCTTAATGGCAGGCTTACTTGTTTTTACACAGCCATCACTTCATAAAAATTTTTTCTTTTTCCTTGCTATTAGTTTTTCGATTGGTGTTTTGGTAGAAATAATTGGTGTTAACACACATATATTATTTGGTACTTACAGTTATGGAAACCTAATGGGAATAAAGGTTTGCGATGTTCCATTGTTAATTGGTGTGCAGTGGTTTGTTACTATTTATTGCTGCGGTGCTATAATGCATTATGTAAATAATTGGGCCGAAAAAAAAATAATTGAGCAGGGAGAAGCAGAAGCATCAACACAAAAAATAAAGTCTATTTCATTAATAATAGACGCGGCTTTATTGGCTACTTTTTTCGACTATGTTTTAGAGCCTGTTGCACAAAAATTAGGGTATTGGCAATGGAAAGAAAATACAGTTCCTCTCTTCAATTATACTTGCTGGTTTTTTGTGAGTGGGTTGCTATTGTTGATTTTAAATAAACTTTCTTTCAATAAATTCAACCCTTTTGCCATACACTTATTTATCATTCAATTGTTATTTTTTATCGCTTTAAGAATTTATTTATGATGATTTATTTCGCTGTAACATTCGCAACTTTTGCAGCTATGGAAGGCATTACGTGGCTTACACATAAATATGTTATGCACGGATTTTTTTGGTATTTGCATCAAGACCATCACCAACCAACTGGGAATATTTTTGAAAAAAATGACGCTTTCTTTCTAATTTTTGCTATTCCAAGTTGGTTGTGTATTATGCTTGGTTTGCAACATCAAAACTATATTGCTGCTGCAATTGGCTTTGGAATTGCATTGTATGGACTGGCTTATTTTATTGTTCACGAAGTCATCATTCACCAACGTATTAAATGGTTTTCACGCAGCAAGAATAAATATATCAGAGCCATTCGCTGGGCTCATAAAATGCACCACAAGCATTTGGATAAATATGAAGGCGAGAGCTTTGGAATGTTGATTGTTGCAAAAAAATATTGGGATAAAATTAGAAAGGATGATAGTTTTAAAAACAATCTATAGTTCATTTAAACCTATCATTTATCACAACCAACTTATAAAAAACTAACGCTAAAATGTCAACTAATTCAATAAAAAATTGGAGTGAGGACGATAGACCAAGGGAGAAATTGTTGCTAAAAGGTAGTGATGCTTTAAGTAATGCAGAGTTGCTTGCAATCCTTATAAACAATGGTACTCGCAACAAATCGGCAGTTGATTTAGCAAAAGAATTAATGGCTTTGGTGAATAATGATTTGCAACGTTTGGGGCAGCTTTCTGTAAAAGAAATTGTGAACTTAAAAGTGAAGGGTTTGGGCGAAGCTAAAGCTATTGCTATTGCTGCTGCTTTAGAAATTGGAATAAGGCGTGGTGCTGTTGAAAATAAAAGAGAAATAATAAGGAGTAGTAAAGACGTTGCCAACTATTTTAAAGCCCAACTTCAATATAAAAATCACGAGGTTTTTGTTGCAATTTTTTTAAACCAAGCAAGCAAAATTTTGCACAATGAAGTGTTGAGTGAAGGAGGAATTACTGGAACTGTTGTTGACCCAAGAATGTTGCTAAGAAAGGCTTTGGAACATAATGCAGTAAGTATTATTTTGTGTCACAATCATCCAAGTGGCAACTTGAAACCAAGCCAGGCAGATAAAGATTTGACTTATAAAATTAGTGAAGCTGCGAAGTTTTTTGATATTGCTGTTAATGACCATATCATTGTTAGCAACGAAGGTTATTACAGTTTTGCAGATGATGGATTGTTGTAAACAAAAGGCGTTCAAGATTACTCTTGAACGCCCCAATAATTTAAAAATATTTATTAAGCAATCATTGCTTTCTTTTTTTCAACTTTTAAAAGTGAAAGTGCCGAAACAATTGCAAATCCAATTAAAAAACAAATGCTCAAGTCTCCAAATAATGCTACCAAAGAAAAGTTAGTATCAGTAATAGCTTCACCATTTATTGATGCAGTGAAAAAGGTGAATGGAAACCCAAACTTGTCTGCTTCACCAAAATTTGTTTGACCAGTTGAGGTTGCAAAAATGGCTACCATAAAAATGGTCATTGCAATTAATGAAACGAGTGAAAATTTCTTATTCATAGTATTCTAATTTTGTATTAAAACTGTTGTTTTTTTTGAGTGAAATAAATCTTCTATCAGAATAATTCCTGGTTGTTTGCCACGCTTGAAACTGCCATACTTATTTTCAATATCCAAGGCTAAAGCACCATTGTAAGTTGCAAATTGAAGTAAGTCAACTTGTGATAAAAAGGGGTAATTATTTTTCATAACTTGAATTTCTGACAATATGTTTAATGAATGATTGCTTGCTAAACTATCAGTACCTAAAACTATATTACTCAAATTTTCGTTGAACAAAACCTTACTTGGAAAAGAGTTGGTAATGTAACTATTAGCTAAAACGCAGATGCAGAAATAAAATTGTGTTTTAGAAATAGAATTTATGAGGTCAACCTCTTTTTGTGAGGTAAAAACATCGTGTACCAAAATGGTTTTTGACGATTTTGTTAAATGGTTAATGATGCTTTGAAGGCTTGATTTTTTTGTGCTTTTGTAAAATGAAATATCAATGCCTAATGCTTTGTAAAGTCTTGTAAAATCTCCAGTTCCTTGCTCGAAAAACTCATTTTCCTCGTTGCTTTCCTGATTGTGAATAGATGAGATTTTGTTTTGTGATGCTTCGCTGATTAGTTGAAATAAGTTGTCTGAAACTGAATATGGAGCGTGAGGAACAAGTGTCGAATTGTTGGGAAAATGATTGGCAAATTCGTTATAAATTTCTATACCTGCATCAAACCTTTGCTGTGCAAATTGTGGTACAAAACCAGATATTTCAGCAAAATTATGATAGTATAAGTTGCCTTTCTTTTTTTGTTTGATGGTGTTGGTTGTGTTGCAAATAT
>JANYEP010000093.1 GCA_025363075.1 Chitinophagaceae bacterium
TATCATACTTCACAGCATCTTTTGGTGCATAGCTTTTTACATTGCCATAACTAACACGCATTGTAAAGTTTGCATCAGGGTACATTTTACTTGCTTTAGCAGGATTCATTTCCATAATTCCTTTTAAATATGCTCTGCCTAAATCATTATTTTTTAAAGCAAACGCCATATACTTTGGAGCATAGTTAGCGTTGTAATTTTTAATAAATGCAGCAGCAGTTTTAAATGCAGGATCTGCTGCAAGTGCTTCTACTGTTGGTTTTGCAGTAAATGCCTTCCATTTTGCATCATCAAAAGCCATTGTATTTTCAAACACATCAGCTGCATATTTTTTAAACGGATTTTCGTCAATGCTGCTGTTCTTAAATAAGTCTGTAAAGAACCCTTTAGGATGTTGGTCAGCATCTACATCACTCATAAACATTGATAGCACATTTGCTAAAATTGCTTGGTCGCTTTTTTTGTTCTCATCGTTTAAAAAATTCTTTCTTGCAGCTTCAGCAGCTTTAATGGCTTTATCAATGTCTTCTTGTTTAACATCCTTTTTATTCAAGGTATTTTCTAACCCAATCCAGCTTGCAGCAAATGCCATTAATGGAGAACCCATTACACCTTCATTGATATATTGACGATGTCTTGCAAAAGGTCTCCAAACATCATAATTTTTTGTGTAGTCGGTAGTTATGTTTTCAAATTCGGTTTTTCCTTTTGCCCAAGTATTAAATTCACTTTCAAATTTTTTCTTTTGACCAAACACATCATACTTTAATAATTGTTTGCTTTCGCCATCAAAAAATTTCCAATAGTTTGCAATGCCTGCATAGCTGCTTGCCAATTGTAATTTAACAGCTGGATCTTTTATCATTTCTGCGTGCATTAATTTCAAACGCATATCACGAAGCTTTACCAAATCAGGGCTTGTAATATCTGTGCTCAATTTAACACCATCACTTATTTCATACCTGTTTGTGCCACCTGGATAGCCATAAATCATACTGTAATCACCATCTTTTAATGGCTTAATACTTACAGGCAAATGATACTTAGCATTCATTGGAACATTTGCTGCATCATACTTTGCAGGCTTTCCATCTTTACCTGCATATACCCTGAAGCAAGAAAAATCTCCTGTATGTCTTGGCCATTCCCAATTGTCAGTATCGCCACCATATTTACCAATACTTTCGGGAGGCGTACCTACAAAACGAATATCCTTATAAACATTATAAACAAAAACAAAGAACTGATTTCCTTTAAACATACTTGCTACAACTGCACGCTTAAACTCATCGCCACCAGTGGCTTCTTTTACAATGTCAGCTTGTATTTGCTGAAATTTATCGTTTCTTTCTTTGCCTGTTAAATTGCCCAAACCATCCATAATTTTTGAGGTAACATCTTCAATTTTGTCAAGAAACTGAACGGTTAAAGATGTTTGAATTTCTTTGGTTTTATCTGCTGCCCAAAAGCCATCTTTCAAGTAGTTATGATCGACTGTACTTGCTTTTGCAATAGCATCGTAACCACAGTGGTGATTGGTAAAAATTAATCCTTCTTTACTTACAATTTCGCCAGTGCAACCTCCACCAAAAATGATGATAGCATCTTTAATAGAAGAATGGTTGATGCTGTAAAGCTGGTCTGCTTTAAGTTTCAGCCCACGCTTAACCATATCATTATAAACCTGCTGACCTAAAAGCATAGGTAGCCACATACCTTCATCGGCATAGCTTTTAAACATTAAAAGCACAAGAGAAAGTGAAACCAGTATTTTTTTCATATAAACAATTTTGAGTGGCAAACGTAAGGAATTTACAACACGGATGAAACGGATTTTGATAGACGAACGCAAATACTATTTGCCTTGCAAACGAAGTAACTTGTAATATTTAACCATTGTATTGTAGGCAACTGTTGATGCAATAAAAAAACCATCTGCCCCATCAAGAAAACCAAATTTAAAAATGTAACCGCTTGTAAATGCTACAAACGGATTTGCAAATAGCTTAAAAGTGTTGCTACGCTTACCTTTTGCATACATAGCTTTTGCCTGAATAGTTGTAAATTTATTTTGCTGTGTTAGCACTTCTTCAACAGTGTTGTAGCTGTAATGATATATATCACCTTTTAAAAACTGTGTTGAGCAATTAGCTTGCATTTCTATTTTATCGTGTGGATCAATGCCTGCCCATTTCCCTTTTTGTTTGTTAAACAAACGCAATTTTTTGTCAGGATACCAAGAGCCGTGCTTAATCCATTTGCCACAAAAATTGCTAAGCCTGTTCATTGTGTAAGCATCTACAGAAAAATCATTTTGCTTGGCTTCTTTAATAGATTTGATAAGCTCTGGACTTAAACATTCATCAGCATCCAAACACAATACATTGTTGTATTTGCAGTGTTCGAGTGCAAAATTTTTTTGTGCTATGTATCCCAAAAAAGATTGCTTAAAAAACTTAACGTCGTATTGCTTGCAAATGCTTTCTGTATTATCAGTTGAGTTAGAATCTATCACCACAATTTCGTTGGCAATATCTTTAACGCTGTCAAGACATCGGGCAATATTTTTCTCTTCATTAAATGTGATAATTGAAACTGAAAGTTGTTGCATTGTTGTTGAATAAGCAGAATAAATATAAGTATGACGAATTAGTTGTTAAACCCTTGCCAATTTAGATGCAATAGTTTCTCCATAAAAAACTGTTGCGTGTTTATCGAAATCATCAGTAGAATCTGTGGTGTAAAAATCTCTTTCAAATCGTTTACTACAAAGGGCTTCAATTTCTTGGTGACGTTGCAAATAATCCTTTAAACTGTTAGCTACTATTTCTCCTTGAGTAATAATTTTAGTTCCAATAGGTGTGTATTCCTTTATTTTATTTAGCAACAAAGGATAATGTGTGCAAGCCAATAAAACGGTATCAATATTTGGGTTTTGCTTATCCATTGCATCTATATATTCCTTTACAAAAAAGTCAGCACCTTTTTTATTATGTTCATTATTTTCAATCAATGGAACCCACATTGGGCAAGCTTGTTGGTGAACAATAACGTTTGGAAAAAATTTATTTATTTCTATTGGATAAGAATTGGATTGCACTGTACCTGTTGTTGCCAACACACCAATATGATTTGATTTCGTGAAGTTTCCAATTACTTCTGTGGTAGGGCGAATAACACCTAACACTCTTTTATTTGGATGATGTATTGGCAAATAATTTTGCTGAATAGTTCTCAAAGCCTTTGCTGATGCTGTGTTACAAGCCAATATTACTAAATGACAACCTTGATTAAAAAACCATTCCACACACTCTTTTGTGTATTGATGTACTGTCTCAAAACTTCTATTGCCATAGGGAGACCTGGCATTATCACCAAGATAAATGTAGTTGTATTGTGGAAGCTTTTTTACTATTTCTTTTAAAACAGTTAAGCCCCCATAACCACTATCAAAAACTCCTATTGAACCAGCAGTTTGCATACAGATGTTTTTTAAAATGCTTTCCAGCCCTGAGCCTCAATATTGTGTGTGCCACCACCTTTGGTAATAATTTTACAACCTTCTTCAAGTTCTGCCATATAACCAATTACGCTAATCTCTTCACTCAATACTATTTTGTCGTAGTCTTCTTGTTTAACTGTAAATATTAATTCATAATCTTCTCCACCACTTAAAGCACAAATAGTAGCATCAAGCCCAAACTTAAATGCAGCTTGCTTTGTAGCCTGATGAACAGGTATTTTTTCTTCGTATAATCTACAGCCCAAATTGCTTTGTTTGCTAAGGTGTAAAACTTCGCTACTCAATCCATCACTTACATCCATCATACTTGTTGGAGTAATTTTTTGTTCCTCAAAAAAATCAATTATATCCTTTCTTGCTTCGGGTTTTAGCAGCTTTCCAACAATGTAATCTTCACCCTCAAGGTCGGGTTGAATTTGTGGATTTTCAAGATAAATTCTTTTCTCTCTTTCCATTAAAGTTAAGCCTAAAAAAGCTCCGCCAAGAAAACCACTCACACAAATTAAATCTCCTTTTTGGGCAGTGCTTCTTTTAACAAATCTATCAGGAGTAACCTCACCAATGGCAGTTACCGAAATGATAAATCCTTTTTGAGAAGATGTAGTATCGCCACCAATTAAATCAACACCATATTTTTCACAAGCTGCAAAAACACCTTCATAAAATTCATCAAGTGCTTCAAGACTAATTCTATTGCTAATGCCAATACTCATTGTAATTTGAGTTGGCGTTGCATTCATTGCATAAATATCGCTCACGTTTACCACTACACTTTTATAGCCCAAATGCTTCAGTGGCGTGTACATCAGGTCAAAATGAATTCCTTCAATCAACAAATCTGTACTAATCACAGTTTGCTTTCCAAAATGGTCAATCACTGCTGCGTCATCTCCAACACTTTGAATGGTTGAAGCATTTTTCGTTTCAAAATTTTTGGTTAAATGTTCTATCAAACCAAATTCTCCAAGCGTTTCTATTTCTGTGCGTTCCATTATACTAAGTCTGTTTGTTTATTTTTTTAATTAGCAACAAAATCATTACTAAAATATTAATGCTTGTGTAAGTTACACCATACAAATAAATCAATTCTTTTGGTGTTCCGTTTATTTTGCAAAACACCATTATCATAAACCCAAAAAATACTCCCACAATTATTGTTAAAAATGGAATTAATATAGGCACGAAAAACATCTTTTTTTGCTGTAATATAATTATCTGAAACAGATAAGTTAAAAAGCTTACTAAAGCAAGAATGTCCATTACATAACTAATTTCTTCCCCTTTAAGTTTTGTAAATTTTGGATAGTTAGATGACCAATAAAAAACAATAACAGAAGAAATCATTGCGTAAAAAATTATCGTGTATTTCAATAACCTTTTTCTGAATTGTTTTTCTATCATAAATCTAAAATCAATAAATCGTACTTAAATCTCTCCTCCATTAACAATTCTTACAATATCATCGTGTATCAAGCCATTGGTAGCAATAAGTCCAGGCTGATAAGGATTGTAAGGTTCTCCTTTTAAATTGGTAACTTTCCCCCCAGCTTCTTCTACAATTATAAAACCTGCAGCACTGTCCCACGCACTCAATTTATGTTCATAAAAGCCATCAAATCTTCCAGCAGCAACCCAACATAAATCTATTGCAGCACTACCTAATCTACGCACAGGAATTCCTTTTCTAATGAATTTTTCAAACACTTGCAAAGGTCCATTTTCTTCATCCAGATAGGTGTAAGGAAAACCAGTAACCAGGCAGCTTTTAATAACTTCTGTTCTTGTAGTTACGCTTATTTTTTTATCATTTAAAGTTGCTCCAAAACCTCTTTGTGCAAAATAAAATTCATTCATAAAAGGATTGTAAACCGCACCCATTATCATCTTTCCATTTTGTTCAACACCAATGCTGACGCAGCATATAGGAATTCCATTGGCATAATTTACAGTGCCATCAATTGGGTCAATTATCCATTTATACTCGCTGTCTTGCACAATAGCACCAACTTCTTCACTCAAAATATAGTGGTCGGGAAAGTCATTTTTAATAATTTCAATAATTGCTTTTTCGCTTTTGTGGTCAACCTCAGTAACCAAATTATTCATTCCTTCTTTATTGGAAATAACAAATGTTTTATCGAAGTTTTCTTGAATTATTTTACCAGCAGCTTCAGTAGCTTTAATGAGTGTGTTTTTTAACATTGTGCAAATATAATGGCAATGTTAAAAGTCGTGAAACCGAGATTGTAAGTGTCGTATTCTTACATTTTTGTAAACTATTTAAATGCAGCTAAATATTCGGTTTCTACTTTATTACTACGCAATTAAAAAGCAAAAGGTTGGGTATTAGTAAAAATATTTTTTGTTTCGCATTGCAAAAGATAAAAAAGAATGAAAAACAAGATGCTTACATTCGCATTTCGTTATGAGTGTTGATGCAAAAAAGCCAGGTTTTGACCTCTCTTTATTAAAACAGATTTTTGGTTACGTAAAACCATATCGCAAGTTTTTTTACTTGAGCATTTTATTGGCTTTGCTAATGGCTTTTGTGGCTCCCATTCGTCCTTATCTTATTCAACTTACAGTTGATAAAGCCACAGGAAAAAGCGTGAATATTCCCAATTGGTTGCAACTATTTTTTAGCAATCATCACATTAACAATATCGAAAGTTTTATTATTGCGATTACAGTTTTTCAAATTTCATTTATTTGCATAGAAACCGCTGTACGCTTCGCTTTCACGTTTATTACAGCTTGGCTTGGGCAAAATGTTGTAAAGGATTTAAGGAACAATGTTTTCAAAAAAATTCTTGGCTTGCCATTAAGCAAATTTGATACTACGCCCATTGGTACATTAACCACAAGAACCATTAACGATGTTGAAAGTATCAATGATATTTTTAGCGATGGACTCATTCCAATAATTGCAGATTTGCTTACTATCATTTTTACTTTGTCAACAATGTTTTGGATAGATTGGAAGTTGACATTGGTAGCATTAATTCCCTTTCCAATTTTAATTATTGCAACCAATTATTTTAAAAAAAGTGTCAACAAAAGTTTTATTAAAGTAAGAAATGCAGTTGCCAATTTAAATGCTTTTGTGCAAGAGCATATTGCAGGAATGACCATTGTGCAAGCATTTGCAGCTGAAGACAGGGAATTTAAAAAATTTGAAAAGATAAATACTGAACACAGAGACGCCAACATAAAAGCAATTTTTGCTTATAGCGTTTTCTTTCCTGTTGTTGAGTTGGTGCTTGCAATTAGCACTGCATTAATTGTATGGTGGGTTGCAAATATGGCTTTGGAAAACAGTGGAAATATTCACATTAATTTCTCTGGAAAAATTGTTGCATTTGTAATGTATATGAACCAGATTTTTCGACCATTAAGAATTTTAGCAGATAAGTTTAATGTATTGCAAATGGGAATGATTGCTGCTGAAAGAGTGTTTAAAATATCGAATGATGAACAAGGAATATTGAATGATGAGGTAAGCACAAAAAATGAACGAACAAGAAACGAGAAACAAGAAACTGGAAAAATTATTTTCAAGAACGTTTGGTTTGCTTACAACAATGAAAACTATGTTTTAAAAAATATTTCTTTTGAAGCCAAAGCTGGCGAAACCTTAGCATTAGTAGGGCATACAGGCAGTGGCAAAACTTCCATTATTAGTTTAATCAATAAACTTTATCCCATAAACAAGGGCTCTATTTTTATTAATGATATAAATATTAATGAGTATAATTTAGAAGATTTAAGAAGTAATGTTGGCGTGGTTTTGCAGGATGTTTTTTTGTTTTCTGGCAGCATAATGGACAACATTACTTTAAGAAATTCTAACATCACAAAAGCACAAGTTGTAGAAGCTGCGACATTAATTGGTATGCACGATTTTATTATGCAACTTCCAAATAATTATGATTACAATGTAATGGAACGTGGCAATATTTTAAGTATGGGGCAAAGGCAATTAATCTCCTTTATTCGTGTGTTGTTATATAATCCTGCTATATTGATTTTAGACGAAGCAACATCATCTATTGATACAGAAAGTGAGCAACTTATTCAATATGCAATCAATACTTTAATTAAAGGCAGAACGTCTATTGTAATTGCTCATAGGTTATCAACTATTACAAAGGCAAATAAAATAATTGTGCTTGATAAAGGTGAAATTAAAGAACAAGGCACACACGCTGAATTGCTTAGTAGCAAAGGCTTTTACAGTGATTTGTATCATAGAAATTTTGAAACAAAAAACTAATTAATCTCAAATATTTTCAAACCCATATTTTTATAAAATCTAATCACAAACAATATGAAATTTAAGTCATTTATCGTAGGCTTTTTTTGCCTTTTTACCATCTCTTCTTGCGACCAATTAAAGCAAATTGGAACATCAATTCTAACAAATCCATCAAGCTACGAAATGGGTATGGGTTTAAAAGAAGCGTTACAACAAGGGTTGTTTAAAAGTTTTGATGCTTATAGTAATCCTGCAAATAACCCAGCACTGGCTTTTGCTTTTCCTGGCGATGCACAAAAAATTGTGAACCTTGCTAATAAGGCTGGCTTAGGTTCTGTTATTACTAAAACAACAGATAAGTTTAATAATGCAATTGCAAAATCTTTTACAGCAGCAAAACCTATCTTCTTAAACTCCTTGCAGAATATGAGTTTTACCGATGCTGCAAGCATTTTAATTACAGACAATCAACAAGCAGCAACTGATTATTTTAAAACAACTACAAACACTGCTTTAATGAATGCTTTTAGACCAATTGTTGATAGTAGTATCAAAGCAGAAGGTGCTAATAAAGAGTGGAAAAAAATTGCAGATATTATAAACAATATTCCATTCAGCAACTTTAAAGTAGAGAGTTCATTAACCGATTTTATTGCTGCTCGTGCCA
This sequence comes from Chitinophagaceae bacterium, assembly GCA_025363075.1. Lineage (GTDB taxonomy): Bacteria > Bacteroidota > Bacteroidia > Chitinophagales > Chitinophagaceae > CAIVPM01. The sequence goes on from JANYEP010000093.1 coordinate 8,446, forward strand.
TTGATGAAATGTATAAAATGGTAGCAGATGAAGAAAAGAAAATCAGAACAGATTTAAACTTTAGAAAATCTGATTTAGTGAAGAAAGTATTTAGTTATGCCGATGATGAATTGAAGAAAAAGAAAGGGCAATAAACTATTTGAAAAAAACAAATTTGTAATAAATAAACATACAAAAAAAGTTCATTACAAAAGCTACACCCACAACCAATGCAAAATAGAGTAATAGATTCTTGAGGTTTCTATTACTCAGTAATTTCTTTTTAAACCAAATATGTATTGTATAAACAGGAACTGCTACCATTACAAAATAGAGTAATAGTAGCAGTTGCCAATGTGGTGTATTTTTCACTATAAATATTTATCGCCTTTGCTGCGTTTTACTTCTGCCACAAACTCTTTAATGGCTTGTTCTTTTTCTTTTTTGCAAATGAGCAAAGCGTCTTTTGTATCAACAATAATAAAATCGTCTAATCCTTGCAACACAACCACTTTATCTGGAGCAGCACTCACCATACATTTGGTTGCATCTATCACAATCACACTATCACCAGCAACAGCATTACCCAAATAATCTTTTTCTAAATTTTCGTAAGCACTATTCCACGTTCCTAAATCACTCCAGCCAAAACTTGAAGGAATTACACAAACGCTTTTAGCTTTCTCCATTATGGCAAAATCAATAGAAATATTGGTACAAAGAGGATAAATTCTACTGATAGCCTCTTTTTCATTTGATGTATTAAAGTTAGCCTTTTCGTTATCAAACAATTCAAACATTTCTTGTTGTTGAGCTGCAAATTCATTTACCACATCTTGAGCTTTCCACACAAAAATTCCTGAATTCCAAAGAAAATCACCACTATCTAAAAACGATTTCGCAATTTCTAAATTTGGTTTTTCCGTAAAGGTTTTTACCTTAAAAATATTTTCTTCAACAGCATCTGTATCGTATTGAATATAGCCATAGCCTGTGTTTGGATGATTTGGTTTAATACCAAGAGTAATAAACGTATCATTTTTATCAACAAAATCCAATGCTTTTAATGTAATGTTTTTAAAAGTTTCTCCATCCAAAATCATATGATCGCTTGGGGCAACAACCAAAGATGCATTAGGATTTTTTTGTAATAATTTAAAGGCAATATAGGCAACACAAGGAGCTGTGTTTTTTTTGCTTGGCTCCGCCAAAATATTTTCAACAGGCATATCAGGCAGCTGTGTTGCAACAATATCTGTATATTCTTCAGATGTTACAACAAAAATATTTTCCTTAGGAATAAAAGCAGCGTATCGGTCAAAAGTCCATTGAATAAGAGTTTTGCCGCTATTTAAAATATCAAGAAATTGTTTTGGATAAGATGTTCTACTCATTGGCCAAAAGCGACTTCCAATGCCGCCAGCCATAATTGCAACGTAATGATTCGGATTCATTTAAAGATTTTTTAATTATCAAATGTAAAGTGGTAAGGTATTGCTTAAAATGAAATGTGGATTAATAAATTGTTTATTAATCCACATTTAAAATATCTGAATAACTCTTAGTCGTATTTGCCCATCTGTCTCAAGAATCTAACGTGAGCTGCAATAGCTTTTCTTGTTGTTGGATACTCAATATATTGCAATTGATATTCTGCACAAACTGTACGAATAATATTGCTGATGGCAGGATAATGAACGTGAGAAATTTTTGGGAATAAGTGGTGTTCTATTTGAAAATTTAAACCACCAACTAACCAACTAACTAACTTATTTTTTGTAGCAAAATTTGCAGTAGTTTTTATTTGGTGTTCTGCAAACTCATCAGGTAATTTATTTTCTTCAATACTTGCTACAGGGAACTCTGTTTGCTCAACAGTATGTGCTAATTGAAACACAATACTTAAAACAAATCCAGCAACACAAGTGATTATTAAAAACCCAACCAACCAAGCTAACCAGCCAAGCATATAAATTGGAATTACCACAAATACAGCAGCATGATAAACCTTAACAACCCAAAAAGAAATATGATCTTTAATACTCATTTTCTTTAGAGGCACATCACCAATTTTTTGTAGAAAATATTTTTTATAGTCTGTAAAAAATATCCAAAAAATATAAAGTAGCATATACAAAAACCAAAAATAGATATGTTGAAATCTATGTCCTTTTAATCTTTTTTGTGTTGGTGCCATTCTCATTAAAATACCAATTTCAATATCATCATCAACACCATCAACATTGGTAAAAGTGTGGTGAATCATATTGTGTTTCATATTCCACAAAAAATGATTTGCACCCAACATACTAATACTATGAGCAGCAATTTTATTGGTCCATTTATTCTCACTAAAACTGCCGTGGCTTCCATCGTGCATTACGTTAAACCCAATAGCAGCAATCACTCCACCCAAAATAACTGCTTCAATTAAACTAACATACAAAATAGAGTGAAAGAAAATTAAATGAATGTATAATGCAGCAAAAACAGTAATTAAAAGGATGGCCTTGAAAAATAATTTTCCGTTTCCTGTTGGATTAATTTTATTATCAGTGAAATATTGATACACTCTTTTTCTCAACTCGCTGTGCAGCGAATTTTTAACTACAGGAAATTTTGGTGCTGTGTAAGTTGTCGACATAATAATTTATTTACTTGGCAAAAATAATAGTTATTAGCAAAACGGAATAAAATTTAACAAATTGAATTTATCTAAATACCAATACCCAACCAACTCATTATTCCCATTCCAATTTCAACGGCAGTTTCGTCTATATTAAATTTTGGTGTGTGAACATTATGAATAATACCTTGAGCTTCATTTCTTACACCAAGCCTGAAAAAGCAACCAGGAATTTGTTGCGTGTAATAACCAAAATCCTCTGCACCCATTCTTAATTCTGTTTCTTCAACATTGGTTTCGCCCATAAAATCATTGGCAAGCATTGTACATTCCTCTGTTAAAATTGGTTCACTATCTACAGTTGGGTAACCAACGTCAATAAGAATTTCAAGTTCAGCACCCATTCCCTCCACAATTGCTTTTGCTTGTTTTTTTATTAAGTCGTGGGCTTTATAACGCCAGCTTTCATCCATACATCTCAATGTTCCCATCAACCTCACTTCGCTTGGAATTACATTGGTTGCATTGCCACCGTGAATAGAACAAATGGATAAAACACTTGGGCTTGTTGGATTGTTGTTTCTTGAAATAATTTGTTGCAACGAAACAATTAATTGTGATGCAATCAATATGGTATCTTGTGTTAAATGTGGAGCAGCAGCGTGTCCTCCATGTCCTTTGATGGTAATGAAAATCTCCTCAGCACTTGCCATTACCCTTCCTTTTCTAAAACTTAGTTTACCCACCTGTAACCCAGGATGCACATGCAAAGCAACAATTTTTGTTGGTGCAGGATTTTGCAAAACGCCTTCCTTAATCATTAAACTCGCACCACCAGGGTTTTTTTCTTCGCCCAATTGAAAGATGAGTTTTACAGTTCCTTCCCATTCGTTTTTTAACTCATTCAAAATTTTTGCAGCACCTAATAAACAGGTTGTATGAACATCGTGTCCACAGGCGTGCATTACACCATCAACAATACTTCTATAAGCTACATTATTTTCTTCTTGTATTGGCAAAGCATCCATATCTGCACGTAGTGCAACAATTCTTGATGATGGATTTTTGCCTTCAATTACAGCAACCACGCCAGTTGTAGCCATTACAGAATATGAAATACCAAATTCAGTTAATTTATTTTGAATAAACTTTGATGTATTAAATTCCTTATAACTCAATTCTGGATTGGCGTGTAAGTGATGTCTTACCTCAATAAATTCTTGGGCATATTGAGATGCGAGTTGTTTTATTTTACTTAACATCTTCGTCACTTTTTGGGGTGTATTCAATAGCATCTTCAACTACAAAAACCCCGGTAGGATAGGTCTTTGACAATTGCTTTTTCATTTTTTCTGCTTCATCTCTATGCAAAAAATTTCCAAAACGAACCTTAAAATACGGTGCCTGATAACTTACATAAGTTTTTTGGTCGGGATAGGCGGATAACAAATCATATTTCAACTTAAAAGCTAAATTTCTATTATTGGAGTTTAGTAATTGAATACGATACCCTTTATACAATCCACTACTTGTCATCAATTTAGAGCGTTTGTTTATCATCGCTTGTTTTTGAGTAAGCACATCTAAGCGAGGGTCTTTTGTAACAACAATGCTTTCTTTTGTTTTAGGTGTAGAGTCATTTTGAGCAAAAGGTTTTGCAACAAAAAAATGAACGGCGATAAGCAAAAAGTATCTGTATAACATAAATTATTTCAATTTGGTTTTGATGAATTTTTGTGAACGTGATGTGTGAATGAGGGCAAAAATGACAATTGAATTTTCATCAATTGTATAAATAATTTTATAGGGAAATTTTCCAATTAGACTTCTACGAAATTTGTTTTTTACTGTAATCCTATATCGGAATGGATTGCTTATTAATCTTGTCTCTGCCTCTTCAATAGCATCAAAAAATTTTTTTGAAAGCCTTGGTGTTATTAAGTTCTACCAATCAATAACAATTTTATAGTCATCCCAAAATTCTTTTTTATATCTAACTTCAAAACTCATTATACACCAATATAGTTACGAAGTTTCTGTTTAAATTCTGTGGCAGAATAAGTGCTTGAATTTTTATCTTTTATGTAATCGTCCCATCTTGTGTCGAGCATTGCAATTACCTCTTTACTTTCTTCATCAGTATCACTTTCATCTTCTAAACTATTTAAAAGTTGTTCTGCAATTAATCTTCTCTCTTCAATTGGAAGGCTTAATAATTTTTCAATTTGTATTGCCATAAATTCAAGATTTAAAATTTGATGTTTAAAATTAATTAATACCCAGCTTTTGCACCACCAATATTTTCAATAGGATGCCAGGTTGTTTTTATTTCTTGTGTATCCATAATGAAATAAGGAGTTTCAGCTTCATCAGTATTCCATTTTACTTTATCATACAATACAACTCTTTTTACATTTAAGGATGCTTTTTCTTTAATGAGTTTTTTTGTTTCAACATCATTCTCGCAATAAATAATTGAGTTTACATCCATATGGTCGGCAAAGTATTTTACCAACTCACCTGGCTTACCCGTTAAAATATTTACAACACCGCCACTTACGTCGCTACTATTTAAAACCTCTGCAAAAGTTACTGCACACAATGGTTTGGTTTCACTTGCTAAAACAATGCAAGTATTGCCACCAGCAATTACTGGTGCAATTGCTGAAACCAATCCCAACAATGAAGTTTGTTGTGCTGCAATAATCGCTACAACACCTGTTGGTTCTGGCACAGAGAAGTTAAAATGTGAAGATGCTACAGGATTTACTGCACCAAAAACCTGCTGAAATTTATCGCACCAACCTGCATAGTAAATTAGCCTGTCAATGCAAGTATTTACTTCCTCCTCAGCTTGTTTTGCAGTTGAATCTTGTTTAACCAATTCATCAATAAACTGTGCTTTTCTTCCTTCAAGCATTTCAGCAATACGATATAAAATTTGCCCACGATTAAATGCAGCTTTTGCACTCCAACCACCAAAAGCATTACGAGCAGCAACAACTGCTTCACGAAAATCTTTTCTGCTGCTTAAACAAACATTTGCCAATGCCTGTCCTGCTTTATTTTTTGGTGTATAATACCTTCCACTTTCAGTTCTTGGAAACTGACCACCAATATAAATTTTGTATGTTTTTAAAACTTCCAATCGAGTCATTGTTTTTTATTTTTTATTTTGCCACAAAGGCACTAAGACACAAATTATTTATTAAGGAAAAAAACGATAAACTTCTTTTCTATTCATTACCCTGCTTAAAATTATTTCATCATTTTCATAAATAAATCCAATTCTAAAATCTCGTAACCTAATTCTATAAGCAGCTTTATATCCTTTCAGTTTCTTAAGGTTTTTAATTTCTTCAAGTCTATTTATTCTTTGCAATTCATCTATTATTTCAGCTAATTCTATTTGTAAAGACTTATTTAACTCTTTCTCAACATCTTTAATAAATTGCTTGGTAGTAACAACTTTCATTAACTACGAAGTTGTTTAACAAATTCAGTTGTATCAACAGTTTCAGCATAATTTGTTTCTTCTATCATTCTTCCTAAAACAATATCTTCTTTATCATCATCAGTTAATATTCTACTTTTTAAATGGTGTTGTTTTAAAAAATTTTCAACAAGAATTAACTCTTGACTATTTGTTGTTTGAATTAATAAAGTATTCATAATTATAAATTTAAATAAGCCCCCAATCCGTGTAAACCACCTTCTCTTCCATAACCACTTTCTTTATATCCACCAAAAGGTGAAGTTGGGTCAAATTTATTATAAGTATTTGCCCAAATAACGCCTGCTCTAAGTTTTGTTGTAAGGTTGAATATCTTAGAACCCTTATCAGTCCACACTCCTGCACTTAAACCAAACGGTGTGTTATTCGCTTTTTCAATCACTTCATCATCTGTTCTAAAGGTTTGGATGGTAAGTACTGGACCAAAAATTTCTTCTTGTGCAAGCCTGCTACTTTGTGCCACATTGGTAAATAAAGTTGGGCGAATAAAGAATCCTTTTTTAGGAATTGGGCAACTGCTTTGATACATATCCAATCCTTCTTTCTCGCCAATTTTTAAATACTTAACGATGTTGTCCATTTGCTCTTTAGAGTTAATAGCACCAATGTCTGTATTCTTATCTAATGGGTCGCCAACAATCAAACTCTCTAATCTGTCTTTTAATTTTCGCAACACTGTATCATATACACTTTCTTGCACAAATAAACGAGAGCCTGCACAACAAACGTGACCCTGATTAAAGAAAATTCCATTAATAATTCCTTCAACAGCCTGATCAAGTGGTGCATCATCAAAAATGATATTGGCTGCTTTTCCACCCAATTCAAGCGTTACTTTTTTATCAGTTCCAGCAACTGCTTTTTGGATAATTTTACCAACATTGGTGCTACCAGTAAAGGCAATTTTATTAATGTCTGGATGATTAACAATAGCAGCACCAGTTGCACCTGCACCAGTAATAATATTTACAACGCCTGGTGGCAAATCACTTTCCTGGATAATTTCAGCAAGCTTTAAAGCCGTTAGTGGCGTGGTTTCTGCTGGTTTCAACACCACTGTATTTCCTGTTGCCAAAGCTGGTGCAATTTTCCAAGCAGCCATCAGCAAAGGAAAATTCCAGGGAATAATTTGACCTGCTACACCCAATGGTGCAATTTTTTTATTAGGAAAAGCATATTCCAATTTATCTGCCCAACCTGCATAATAAAAGAAATGATTAGCTACCAAAGGCACATCAACATCACGACTTTCACGAATAGGCTTACCACCATCTAAAGTTTCAATTACTGAAAACTCCCTTGCACGTTCCTGAATCATTCGTGCAATGCGATAAATATATTTTGCACGTTCTTTCGCAGGCATTTTGCCCCAGGTTTTGTCATAAGCAGTTCGTGCAGCTTTAACAGCTTTATCAACATCTGCAGCATTTGCATCAGCCACTTCACTCAACTTTTCTTCTGTTGCAGGATTGATGGTATCGAAATATTTTTTGCTTGATGGTTTTTCAAATTTGCCATTAATGAACAGGTCGTACTTAGCATCAATCTTAGCACTGGCTTTACTTTCAGGTGCTGGTGCATACTTAGTATCGAAGTTAAGTTTGATGGTATTATTTTTTGTTGTCTTCGCCATATTTTTTATTTTGCCACAAAGGCTCTAAGGAATAATGTATTTTTATTTTATTTTTCTTGCCACAAAGGCACTAAGACACAAAGATTAAATACTTAGTGCCTTTGCGTCTTTGTGGCTACATATCAATTTATAAATCTTCTAATTCCATTTTTAATCAAAGGCACATTGAAGTTGATTAAATATCCTAAATTTCTGTTTGTTAATTTAAGATGAGAAATAATTTGTGCTTCCCATACTGGATTCACTAATTCAACCGCTTTTAATTCAATTATTACACAATCTTCAACTAAAATATCTAATCTCAATCCTTCTTCAAACTCAATTCCATCATAGCTTATAGGAATATTAATTTGTCTATCAACTTTGTAACCCAACTTTCTAAGCTCGTGTGATAAACAAACTTCATATACTTTTTCTAATAATCCTGGACCAAGTGTTTTATGAATTTTAAAACAAGCGTTCACAATATTTTTTCCTATTGCTTCTTCTTGTTCTGTTGGTTTCATTTTATAATATTTTTTTGCCATAAAGACGCTAAGGCACTAAGTGTAAATTTCTTTGTGTCCTTGTGCCTTTGTGGCAACTTATCAATCTATTGAAAAATAGTTTGCACTTTGATACACGCCAGTTCTTTCTTTTTCTAATTGCATCAACACATCATTTGCAAGGCTACTTGCACCAAATCTAAACCATTCATTATTCATCCAGGCTGTACCTAAAGTTTCTTGCAACATCACTAAATAATGCAATGCCAGCTTGCTTTTGCTAATGCCACCAGCAGGTTTCATTGCAATCATTTTTCCTGTTTTATAATAAAAATCTCTGATGGCTTCCAGCATTACCAATGTTACAGGCATTGTTGCAGCAGGTGAAATTTTACCTGTCGATGTTTTAATAAAATCACCACCAGCATACATTGCAATATCACTTGCCCTGCGTACTTTATCTAATGTAACCAATTCGCCCGTTTCAAGAATTACCTTTAAACGTGCAGTACCACAAGCTTCTTTAATAGCAGCAATTTCATCAAACACAAAATTGTATTCTCCTTCTAAAAATTTACCCCGACTAATTACCATATCAATCTCATCGGCACCTTCGGCAACAGCAAATTTTGTATCCCTGATTTTTACATCAAGCGGTGCTTGTCCACTTGGAAAAGCAGTTGCCACAGCGGCCACTTTAACACCACTATTCCCTAAAGCTTGCTTTGCAATTTTTACCATTGACGGATACACGCAAATGGCTGCAACTGTTGGTAAGCCTGGGTATGAGTCGTGTAAATGTTGTGCTTTATAGCAGAGTTGTTGAACCTTTCCTTTGGTATCTTTTCCTTCCAAAGTGGTAAGGTCAATCATATTTAAAGTAAGCAATAAACCATTTAATTTGGTTTCTGCCTTGATGCTTCTTTTGGTAAAACGTGAAGCTCTTTCTTCAACGCCAACCTGATCTATTCTTGGAGAAATAGAAAAATCTGGAATGGCAATAGATGTATTTGTAGCAACCATATTTTTAAGTGTAATTTTCAAAAGTAGTAGAAAAGTGGCTACAATTTTCTGTGGTAGATAATTTGGGTACATAAATTATTTTCCATATTTCGGTTGGTGTGACACCAACCGATAACCTACACTATTGGTTTGTGTCCTCACAAACCAGCATAGAATATGGAAAAAAAATTATTCACCCGATAATTTGGAGTTAATAATGCAGATGTAAATATTAAAAATATTAGTGCCTTCTGCTTTTGCTGGCTTTGTATTTATCGTAAATGATGGTTGCCATTGGTTTTTCGTAAACCTTGCTTTCAACCCACGAAATAATGTCTAAGTAAGCGAACGACCTTGTTTCAAAACGATTTTTTTCAAGGTATTTTATTTTCTCTAAAAGCTTTACAAACTCTGGCTTTAGCTTGCGTGGCGATATATTGAACGTATCTCTTAAAAATCTAAAGATTGCTTCTTCAACAACAGTTAAATTTTTCATTTTTGCCATAAATCTATACACAGATTTTGTTAAAGATTCAATGATAGAATCATTGCCTAATTCGTAGTGCGACATTAAATGCAACAACCTTGCATAGCATTGCAAATCGTAACGTAAATCTTCGTGGGCATTGATAATGATGTTTAAATAATCTATGGCTTTGTCGTAATCTCCATTGCCAAAATGCAGCGAAGCAATTTTATAGTTAAACACCACAATCCTGTGCCTGTCAACAAAAAGTGCATACTCTTTCAGCTCTTCCTTTAAGGATGGCACAAGCTTCAAACCCTCGCTGAACGTGCCTTTCATTAAGTGCTGGTTAACTTTTGCACTATTGATATAGATGGAGGTATGAACCCTGAAGTTGTCATGCAATTGTGCAGTATCTGTTTTAAAAAATTGTTCAAATTGATATAACACAACCTCAAATTTTTTAAAATGCCTCAAGTCAAACAAGGCATTCAGCAGCGTGTGCATTCCCTTAATGTAATGTCCTGTTTCTACTGCTACCATTGATTTGTCTTCCACAAATAAATCAATCCACTTTTGGCTGTACCTGTAATACATTAAGAAATCCTGACGAATAAATGCGTACCAGCAATAGCTTTGGTAGAAGTACAATTTTTCGTAAAAACCATCCACATCATTTTCACTTGGTGGCACATAGCTTTTAAAATATTCCTTTATATCCTTTTCGTCAGCTACATTTCTTGCGTGTCCATATTGCACATACCAACGATACAACATCAATGCAAGGTTTGAGAGGCGAGTTACCCTATCAATATGCCCACTTATTTCAAGTGCTTCATTAGTAAGCACAGCAGTTCTATCTATGGAGCTGCGTGTTATATGCAGTGTTTCAATTTTTTTTTCCAAAGAAATTACCTGAGCCATAAAGTTGAACTTCTGGTTGGCTCTTGCTACTTCCTTTGCTTTTTCTAAAATCTTGAGTGCCTGAATCTTTAATCCTTTGTTGTATAAAAGGCGGGCATAATCGAGGTTTTCGCTCAACTGCAAGTCTATGTTTTCAGTGGTTTTAAGCAAACGAAGGGCTGATAATATTTGCTTATATAAATGCGATTTTAAGTTTGCCAATTGTGGCTTTTCTACAGATGGAAGTTTCTTCAGCAAAAGCTTTTCGTCATAATCATCTGGTAATTTATCCAACACATCAAAAAGCTGCACAATTTTTAAATCATCTTTTGCCGAACTTCTTTTTATATAGAGCTTAAAATGCCGCTTCTCTGCCTTTTGCAAAGATTTTATTAACTGAAATAATATATCTGTTGAGCGGTTGGACATCATTAAAAAATTTACTCAAAAATCAATGCCAGCAATGGTTTTAACATTTTTTTAAAAGTTTTGCCATAATAAATTATGGCAAACTTTAGTTTTTTAACCTGCGTGACTTGTCTATTTTTGACTTATCAAATTCAAAATGGCTAGCAATCGAGAGAAAGAGAATCGTTAGAGGCCGAGAAATACAAAATTTTAGTTCTTTAGAACTCAGAACTTTTTTCATATGGCAAGCAATCGTTAGAGGCTGCCCTGTTTCTACAGGGGAGCCCTTTTTTATTTAGGCGTTGCAAAGAAAGGAGCTTATAGTTGAATTGCGAAAAAAAACTTTATTTTACATCTTTAACGCAATCTAAATAATGTCAAACACTTTCTTCAAAATTCATCCTACAATTCAAGAAGCATTAGAAAATAATATGCCTGTTGTTGCTCTTGAAAGCACTATTATTTCTCACGGAATGCCTTATCCCAAAAACGTTGAAACAGCCTTGTCTGTTGAAAATATTATCAGGGATAATGGTGCAATGCCTGCAACTATTGCCATCATTAATGGTAAATGTTGCGTTGGATTATCGGCAGATGAAATTGAAACTTTTGGCAAAGAAAAAGATGTGTGGAAAGTGAGTCTGCGTGATATGCCTTATGTAGTGAGTAAAAAACTTTTTGGAGCTACAACCGTTGCTGCCACTATGCGTATTGCAGCAATGGCTGGCATAAAAATATTTGTAACTGGTGGCATTGGTGGTGTGCATCGTGGTGCAGAAACAACAATGGATATTAGTGCCGACCTTACAGAAATGGCTCAAACAAGCGTGGCTGTTGTTTCTGCTGGCATTAAATCAATTTTAGATATTGGATTAACATTGGAATATTTAGAAACATTGGGGATTCCTGTGGTTACTTACCAACAAGAAATATTCCCAAGTTTTTATTCAAATGAAAGCAATTTTAAAACACCGTTGCAATTAGATTCTGCAAAAGAAATTGCAACAATGCTTAACACAAAATGGACTTTAGGTTTAAATGGTTCTGTATTAATTGCAAACCCGATTCCAAAAGAAGTTGAAATGCCAGCAACACAGGTGGAACAGCATATTCAAGAAGCGTTGGCAGCCGCAGAGGCAAATAATATTAAAGGCAAGGAAGTAACACCTTTTATACTTCAATATATTGCTAAACACACTGGTGGTGAGAGTTTAGAAGCAAATATTGCTCTTATAAAGCATAACGCAAAGTTGGGTGCAGAAATAGCAAAAGAAATAGTAAAATAAACTCTCGCAGAAAATAGTTAATTCGTCGAATAATCTTTGGGCAACTTATTTTTTTATCAACAAAATTGAAGGTCAATTAAAATAGTTGCATAGCTAACTATTTTTTATTTAGTTTTGTTTTAGACATTAATTCAATTTTTAGTGATGGAACTTGATGATTTAACATACAAAATTCGTGGGGCAATGTTTGAAGTTTATAAAGAACTTGGTCCAGGCCTTTTAGAGAGTGTTTATGAAATGGCTTTGATGAAAGAATTTGATTTGCAAGAAATCAAAGCAAAAAGTCAAGCTGCATTACCTGTTGCCTATAAAGGAGAATATTTAGAGTTAGGTTTTAGGTTTGATATCATAGTTGAAGGCAAAGTAATTATTGAAATAAAGTCAGTAAAAGAGTTGGAGGATGTTCACAAGAAACAATTGCTTACTTATCTTAAACTAAGTGAATTAAAAATTGGATTTCTTGTGAACTTTAATTCAAGACATTTAAAGGATAAAGAATCATTGATTAGAATAGTAAACAATTTATAAGATATTGCTCGCAGAAAACAGAGAATTCGCAGAAATTATCACGCTCTCTAAAACAAAAAATTTTTCTGCGAATTCTCTGTTTTCTGCGAGAGAAATAAATCGAAGATTTGTCAAAAGTAAAAGACTATGAACAGAAGTATAAAAAAAATTGCAGTACTTGGTAGTGGTGTTATGGGCAGCAGGATTGCTTGCCATTTTGCAGGCATTGGTGTGCAAGTATTGCTATTAGATATTCAACCAAAACAAGAAGAAAGTAAAAAAGTTGATGTCAATAAAATTGTAAATGATGCTTTGGCTGCTGCTATAAAAAGTAATCCAAGCCCAGTGTTTACAAAAGATGTTATAAAGAAAATTACAACTGGAAACTTCACAGATAATATGAAAGACATTGCTACTTGCGATTGGATTATTGAAGTTGTGATTGAAAGGCTCGATATTAAGCATCAAATTTATGAACAAGTAGAACAATACAGAAAGCCTGGAACCCTTATTACATCTAATACTTCAGGCATTCCTATTCATTTATTGTCGCAAGGTAGAAGCGAAGATTTTAAGCAACATTTTTGTGGTACTCACTTCTTTAATCCACCAAGATATTTACGTTTATTAGAAATTATTCCTACACCATATACAGACCAAAGCGTAGTCGATTTTTTAATGCACTACGGCGATGTGTTTTTAGGCAAAACAACTGTATTATGCAAAGACACACCTGCTTTTATTGCTAACAGAATTGGCGTGTTCAGCATTATGAGCATATTTCACATAATGGATAAATTAGGTTTAAATATTGATGAAATTGATGCTTTAACTGGACCGATTATTGGTCGCCCGAAAAGTGCAACATTCAGAACTGCTGATGTGGTAGGTATTGATACTTTGATAAAAGTTGCAAAAGGTGTTAAGCAAAGTTGTCCCAATGATGAAGCTAAAAACATTTTTGAAATTCCAGATTGGTTAAACAAAGTTGTTGAGAATAATTGGCTGGGAGATAAGACTGGTCAGGGTTTTTTTAAGAAAACTAAATCAGAAAATGGTAAAGAAATTCTAACCCTTGATTTAAAAACTTTAGAGTATAAAGCAAGAGTTAAACCAAAATTTGCATCACTTGAAACAGCAAAACCCATTGATGATTTAAAAACAAGACTTAAAACTTTATGTGCTGCAACTGATAAAGCTGGAGAATTTTATAAACAATTTCATTACTCATTATTTTCTTATATCAGCCATCGCATTCCAGAAATCAGTGATGAATTATACAGGGTTGATGATGCAATGAAAGCTGGTTTTGGTTGGGAAGTTGGGGCTTTTGAAACCTGGGATATTTTAGGTGTTGCCAAAAGCATAGAAGCAATGAAAGCCAATGACGTAAAGGTTTCTGCTTGGGTGGAAGAAATGCTGGCAAATGGTTGTACATCTTTTTATAAAGTAGAAAATGGTAAGAGATTATTCTATGATATTGCTTCAAAATCTTACAAAAACAATTTATCTCAAGAATCATTTTTAATATTAAAAAATAATAGCGATAAGGTTGTTTGGAAAAATAGTAATTGTACTTTATATGATATTGGTGATGATGTTGTAGGCTTGGAATGGAATACAAAAATGAACACTATTGGAGGTGAAGTTTTAGAAGGTATTAATAAGTCAATTGCCATTGCAGAAGAAAAATTTAAAGGATTGGTGATAGCAAATGATGGTGCAAATTTTAGTGCAGGTGCCAATGTAGGAATGATTTTTATGTTTGCCATTGAGCAAGAATATGACGAGTTGGATATGGCAATTCGTATGTTTCAAAACACAATGATGCGTTGCCGATATTCAAGCATACCAGTAGTTACAGCCCCTCATGGCCTAACTTTAGGTGGTGGTTGCGAAATGAATTTGCACGCCGATAAAGTGTGTGCTGCTGCTGAAACTTATATTGGTTTGGTGGAGTTGGGTGTAGGCTTAATTCCTGGTGGTGGTGGCACAAAAGAATTTGTGTTAAGAGCAAGTGATGATTTGCATAAAGATGAACCAGAAACTAATACTTTAAAAGAAAGGTTTTTTGCTATTGCTACTGCAAAAGTGGCTACCAGTGCAGCAGAAGCCTTTGATATGGGTATATTAAAAAAAGGGAAAGATGAAATTGTAATGAATGTTGCAAGAAGAATTTCTATTGCAAAAAAATCTGCAATAGAATTATATGATGCAGGTTATACAATGCCCACCAAACGCAATGATATTAAAATTTTGGGAAGAAGTGGTTTAGGTGCAATGCTTGCAGGAATTAATGGAATGCAGCGAGGAAATTATGCAACAGAATACGATGCTCTCGTAGCAAAAAAATTAGCTTATGTAATGTGTGGTGGAGATTTAAGCGAAACACAAAATGTGAGCGAACAATATTTATTAGATTTAGAAAGAGAAGCATTTCTATCTCTTTGTGGCGAAAGAAAAACATTAGAGCGAATACAAAGTGTGTTAAAAACTGGCAAGCCTTTGAGGAATTAGAAAACAATAGGAACAGCACTAATTTCAATATGTTTCACTTTCTAAACACTAATGACCAAACTCTCTGCGGCTTTTATATTTTAAAAACTCAAGAAAATTATCATAGTAGTCTTTAATAGTCAGCTCCTTTACTTCTTGCCATTTTGAGGCTGGTAAAACAATTTTTTCATTAGTCATTTTTAATGACCTTGCATTACTGATTTGTAGCATATCCCCATAGAGTGCAATCCAGCGATGGTCATAGGTTTCAGCATTTGTTCTTACAAACTGAATAACTCTATTAATAATACTTTTTGCACTATCTCTGTGCAAGAAAATAAAATGATTTACACCTGGCCCGTATCGATTATTTAAGGTAGTAAGCGTCGTTGCCACTGATGTATCTAAACAAAGTTCAACATCAATTCTTGCTCGCAATTGGGCAAGATAAAACATATAAGTAGCCACATATTCTTTTCTGTCACGAAACAAAATTCTTGAAGCTTCATACAATACCAAAGGATTGTAGCTATTAATATTTTGTTCAATGCTATCGAGTACTATTTGCTTTGCTTTTTTATCTGCTGCTTTTAGAATATGAATCATACTCAATTCCTTATCAATGTTGATTTCATTATAAACACTAGCAGAATCATAAGCATATTGTTGAGCAATGCAATTTTGAGTAACAGAAAAAAATGCTATTGCAAGCATTGTAATTATTTTCATTTGTGAGGGTTTTGTTAAACTAATTTTCCGATGGAATACAAATGTATTCTTTTTAAAAACGCAATTCAAGATAGCAAAAAAATCCTAATTGACCTACACTCACTTATAAAAACTAACATCTGTTATTTTTCGCAGCCTCAATGTCTTAATTTCGCAGCCACAACAATTGTTTTATGAGTCATACTAAAGTTCGTATAGTTACTGCTGCCAGTTTGTTTGATGGGCACGATGCTGCCATTAATATTATGCGTAGAATTTTGCAAAGCAAGGGTGCCGAAATTATTCATTTGGGGCATAACAGAAGCGTTCACGAAATTGTGGAAACGGCTATTGAGGAAGATGTTCAGGGAATTGCCATTACATCATACCAAGGTGGGCATGTTGAATTTTTTAAATATATGAAAGACTTGTTGGATGAAAACGGTTGCAGCCATATCAAGATTTTTGGTGGTGGTGGTGGCACTATTTTACCAACAGAAATTGAAGAATTACATAACTATGGCATCACTAAAATTTACAGTCCGGATGATGGCCGAACAATGGGATTGGAGGGGATGATTGAAGATGTGATAGAAAAGTGCAAAGTACAAAGTACAAAGCACGAAGCACGAAGTACAAAGAATGCACTGGGTGAAGCAAAGGATATTATAAGTATTGCAGAAAAAATTACTGCTGCTGAAAATGGTGAAACTATAAACTTAACTCCTAATTCCCAATTCCCAATTCCTGTGTTAGGAATCACAGGTACAGGTGGTGCAGGAAAATCTTCAGTAACTGATGAAATTGTTCGTAGATTTTTAAACAACTTTAACGACAAAACCATTGCTGTTATTAGCGTTGACCCATCTAAGAAAAAAACTGGTGGTGCTTTGCTTGGTGATAGAATTAGGATGAATGCTATTTCTCATCCACGTGCTTATATGAGAAGCTTGGCAACGCGAGAAGACAATAAAGCCTTGAGTGCTTATGTGCAGGAAGCCATTAATATTTGTAAGGAAGCTGCATTTGATTTTATTATTTTAGAGAGTGCTGGTGTTGGGCAAAGTGATGCTTCAATATTAGATTATTGCGATGTGAGTATGTATGTGATGACACCTGAATATGGTGCTGCATCTCAGCTTGAGAAGATTAATATGCTTGATTATGCCGATTTAATCTGCATCAATAAATTTGATAAAGCCGGTGCATTGGATGCTTTGCAGGATGTGCGTAAGCAGTATAAACGCAACCATAAAATATTTATGGCAAAGGATGATGAATTACCAATTATTGGAACAATGGCAAGCAAGTTTAACGATGAAGGCGTGAATCATTTATTTGAAATGTTGTTGAAATCTATTGTAACAAAAACGCAAACAGCATTTGGCGAATATCATTTTAGCGAAACAGCAAAGGTTTCATCAGCCATTATTCCATCTAACAGAACAAGGTATTTAAGCGAGATTAGTGAAGGCAACAGAGGTTATGATACACTTGTTAAAGAGCAAGCTGGCATTGCATCTAAGCTGTATCAACTAACAGGAACTTTGGAAATATTTAAAGCAAAAAATGATTCAAATCTTGTTGATATTATTCAACAACAAATCAATTTTTATCACGAACAGTTAACGCCTGTTGCCAAAAAATTAATCTCTAACTGGAAAGAAAAAGTAGCAACCTACAATAAAGATTTTTATGAGTATAAGGTAAGAGATAAAGTGATTAAACAAGAAATGTTTAGCATTAGTTTGTCTGGCACTCGCATTCCTAAAGTGGTGTTGCCAAAGTACAAAGATTGGGGCGACTTATTGCGTTGGCAAGGTCAGGAAAATTTTCCTGGTAGCTTTCCTTTTACATCAGGTGTGTTTCCTTTAAAACGTGATGGTGAAGACCCAACAAGAATGTTTGCTGGCGAAGGTGGACCAGAACGTACCAACAGAAGGTTTCACTATGTAAGTGTGGGGCAGCCTGCAAAGCGTTTGAGTACTGCGTTTGACAGTGTTACGTTGTATGGAGAAGACCCCGCACATCGTCCAGATATTTATGGAAAAGTGGGTAATAGTGGCGTAAGCGTTGCAACAGTTGATGATGCTAAAAAACTGTATAGTGGCTTTGATTTATGCGACCCAAAAACATCTGTATCAATGACCATTAATGGTCCTGCACCAATGTTGTTGGCATTTTTTATGAATGCAGCGATTGACCAGCAATGCGAAAAATATATCATTGAAAATAATTTGCGGGAGCAGGTAAATAAAATTATTGAAGAGAAATTTAACATCAATCATTTACCCAAATATATTGGTGTTGATGGCAAAGAAGTATCACCACACAAAGGCGATTTAGATGGTGTGTTGCCAGCAGGAAATAATGGCTTAGGCTTACGTCTATTGGGTTTGAGTGGTGCCGATGTATTGCCAACTGATGTTTATGAAAAAATAAAAGCACAAGCTTTGCAAAATGTAAGAGGTACTGTGCAAGCAGATATTTTAAAGGAAGACCAGGCACAAAACACCTGCATTTTCTCTACAGAATTTGCATTGAAATTGATGGGTGATGTGCAGGAATATTTCATCAATCAAAAAGTAAGGAACTTTTATAGTGTAAGTATTAGTGGTTATCATATTGCTGAAGCTGGTGCCAATCCTATAACACAGCTTGCCTTTACATTGGCTAATGGCTTTACTTATGTGGAATATTATTTAAGCAGAGGGATGAATATTGATGATTTTGCTGCCAATCTTTCTTTCTTTTTTAGCAATGGAATGGATCCTGAATATAGCGTGATTGGTCGTGTGGCAAGGCGTATTTGGGCAAAGGCAATGAAGTATAAATACAAGGCAAATAAACGTAGCCAAATGTTGAAATACCATATTCAAACAAGTGGCAGAAGCCTGCACGCACAAGAGATTGACTTCAACGATATACGCACCACCTTACAAGCATTATATGCCATTTATGATAATTGCAATTCACTTCACACCAATGCTTATGATGAAGCTATAACAACACCAACAGAAGAAAGTGTAAGGCGTGCAATGGCTATTCAATTAATTATCAACAGAGAATTGGGCAGTGCTAAAACAGAGAACTTTACACAAGGAAGTTTTGCATTGGAAGAAATGACTGATTTGGTTGAAGAGGCTGTACTTACTGAGTTTGACAGGATTAATGAACGTGGAGGTGTATTGGGTTCTATGGAAAGAATGTATCAAAGAAATAAAATTCAGGAAGAGAGTTTATTTTATGAACACCAAAAACATACTGGCGAATTACCATTGATTGGTGTGAATACTTTTTTAAATAGTAAAGGTTCGCCAACCATTATTCCAAGTGAAGTTATACGCAGTACAACTGAAGAAAAAGAACAACAGATTAATACTGTTGAAGCATTTAAAAAACGCAATGAAAATGTCGCTCAATCTAAGTTGAAACAACTGCAACAAGTTGCCATTAACAATGGAAATTTATTTGCAGAATTAATGGAAACAGTTAAGTATTGCAGCCTTGGGCAAATAACAAATGCTTTGTATGAAGTAGGTGGTCAGTATAGAAGGAATATGTAAGTTTAAAAAATGTAAAATTGTAAAATGAAATTTGGTAAAACAATAAAAATATTCTTGATTGATGGCGATCCCAATGGAAGAATGAGTTGTGAACTTTCCAATTGGACAGGGAAGGCATATAAAATTCCAAGAATAAAAATAAAAGATTGCATAGACCGTGAAGACCTTACTAATACAGGTGTTTATCTTTTATTTGGCAAAAATGAAGAGGGTAAAGATCAAGTGTATATTGGAGAAGCAGAAACCATTTTAAAAAGATTAAATCAACATTTAACTCAAAAAGATTTTTGGAATGAAACAATTGTCTTTGTTAGTAAAGATGATAATCTTAATAAGGCTCATATTAAATATTTAGAAAATCGATTATTTGAAATAGCAAAAGTTGCTAATCGTTATATAATTGAAAACTCAATAACACCAACACAGTCCTCTATCTCAGAGTCTGATAAAGCAGAAATGGAAGAATTTATTGAGAACACAAAAATGCTTGTCAATACCCTTGGGCATAAGGTATTTGACGAAAAAAGAGATGTAAAACCTAAGCAAAAACAAGATTTATTTTTCATTAAATCTATACGAAATGCAGATGGACAAGGAGAGCCTACTTCTGATGGATTCGTTGTATTTAAAGATTCTAAAGCATCTGGTACAATTGTTAATTCAATGTCATTAAGTTTTATAGCTCTTCGACAGAAGCTAATTGACGAAAATGTCTTGATAAATAAAGGTGATTTTTTAGAGTTCTCGGAAGATTATATTTTTTCAAGTCCCTCAACAGCTGCAGTAATGATTATGGGTAGAAATGCAAATGGATTGATTGAATGGAAACAAAAAGACGGAAAAACGCTTAAAGAATTTGAAGCTATATAAACTTATTTCATAGATACTCATCTAAGATTTTTTTAATACACCTCCTATTTTTGCTTCACAAACACACCAATGAATATTCATATTTTATCTGCCGTTCCTGAGCTTTTAGAAAGCCCTTTTAACCATAGCATTTTAAAACGTGCCAATGAAAAAGGCTTGTTAAATGTGATTGTTCACAATATTAGAAAATGGTCTATAAACAAACATAATCAGATTGATGATTACCAATATGGTGGTGGTGCAGGAATGGTAATAATGTGCGAGCCTTTGGTAAAAGCCATTGAAGAATTGCAGCAGCATAACAAGTTTGATGAAATTATTTATGTAACACCAGATGGTGAAACTTATAATCAAAAAATAACCAACCAACTTTCTCTTAAGGAGAATATTCTCATCATTTGTGGACATTATAAAGGCATTGACCAACGCATCAGAGACCATTATATAACAAGGGAAATTTCAATTGGAGATTATGTTTTAAGTGGTGGAGAGTTAGCAGCAGCAATACTTGTAGATTCAATTGGCAGGCTAATTCCAGGTGTTTTAAACGATGAAACATCTGCATTAACTGATTCTTTTCAAGACGATTTATTAGCTCCACCAGTTTACACTCGCCCAGCTGATTTTAATGGCTGGAAAGTGCCAGATATTTTATTGACTGGCGACCCTAAAAAAGTTGAAGAGTGGCGATATGAACAGTCGCTTGAAAGAACAAAACTTCGCAGGCCAGATTTATTGAATGATGATGAATAACATCAATCAACCAATTCTCTTTCCTTAATTTTTCGCATACTAAAATTTACCAAATAAACACCTGCAATGGTAATGAGCGAACCAACAATTATGGTTACAGTAATTTTTTCGTTGAGAAAGAAACAACCTGTAACCATTGCTACTATTGGGTTTATGTAGGCATATAAAACTGCAATGGCTGGGTTAAGATGTTTCATTGAATAAACAAAAGCTATAATGGCAATCATAGAACCTGCGAAAATCAGGTAAGCAATTGCCAGCCACGCATTAAATGAAACGGCAGACAATGGAATAACCCTTTCTGTGGAAAAACTAATGCCAGCAACTATTATAGAACTAATGAGCATTTGCCAACCCATTCCAAAGTAGGGGTTCATTTTTATATACTTTTTTGCAATCATTATACTACTGAAACTCCACGAAAGCATTGCAAGTATTGCAAGAGAAAGCCCCAATAAATAACCTTTTGGATGCACACCAAAAGCATTGTCATAAAACACAAAAGCAATGCCTCCAATGCCTAATAAAATACCAATGATGGTGAGAAAGTTTATCTTTTTGTTATTAAAAAAAAAGTATTCCATTATTACCACACTCAATGGATATAATGCACCAATTAAAGCACCCAAACCACTCGAAATATATTTTAAACTCCAGGTACTGCCTGCATTTGCAATTACAAAAGTGGTGATAGCAAGCAACAATAATTTTTTAAACTGATGAAAACTTGGAAGCTGTTCCTTTTTAAAAAAAAAGAAAACAATAAAAATGCTGCCAGCAATAAACTGCCTTACTGCTGCAAGCTCAAGTGGTGGCATTCCTTTAATCCCAAACTTCATTGCAACCCAGGTTGTACCCCAAATAATGCTTGTGGCAACAAGTGCTAAATATGCTTTGTGTTTTGATGAGAAAGGCATTAAAGATTCATTTGATATGCACCTTGCAACGAGCAAGTGTGATATTGCAAATGTAGGCTGTCACAGTCTTTCGCCCATTTATTGATTTTCCACATTGAATTACTTCCATCAAAAATATATTGCTTGCAATCAAATATTTGTGTAAGTTGATTGATGTAGATTTTAGGACTTTTTGTAATAATGATGGCATCAACTTTTATCTTGTTGCTTGTATATTGATACACATTTAGAGGAGCATTTACAATAGCAATGGTTTTATTTTTTGTAATGATGAAATTGTTGCGATATAAAATATCTGTTAAAGAATCGGCAGTGTTTATTCTATGCAAAACCCTTGAAGGCTTGATGTGAAAATTTTTAAGAAATCCATCTTCCTCTAAAATGCTGTCACCAATAAACTGGTAATGTCGCCCTTCAATTAAATCAATAGCAGTATGGCTTGGAACATTGTAAACAATGAGTTTTTGCTGTTCATTTCGTTTGATAAAATCAATACTTCTAATGGCAAAAAAGCACATCGTAAAAAACAATCCTGCAAGCAATCCTTTTGCCTTTTTCTCAATAATCCAAAAGCTGAAACCAATAATGGCAATAAATAAAATGATGGCTTGTGGTATGCTTATTTGCAACGATTCCCACACTGCAAAAGCTAATCCATCAACGTTTAAAATAAATTTGTTCATCACCTTAATCATCCACTCTGTTACAATGCCAATAAGGTTTGCAGCAGGATGCCACCACGAAAAAATCAGCAATAAAAGTTCAGCATATAAAATAAATCCACTCCAGGGAACTGCAAAAATATTGGTGATTAAAAACAGTGTTGGAAACTGATGAAAATGATATAGCACAATTGGAAGTGTAAGCACTTGTGCAGAGAGTGTGATGGAATTTAATTCCCAAAAACCAGCCAGTAATTTATTCTTAAAATAAAACCATTTTTTAACATAAGTAGAAAACACAACAATACTCAACACAGCACTATAAGAAAGTTGAAAGCCTACATCCCACAAACTGAAAGGACTCATAATTAAAATAATGAAAGCCGACAGAGCCAAACCATTATAGATATTGCTTTTTTTACCAAACGATTCACCAACTGCAATGCACGAAAACATAATGGCACTTCGCAAAATAGAAGGTGCCATTCCTGCAATAAAACTAAACATCCACAGCACAAAAATGATGGTGATAGGTTTTACAATTTTGCTCCATTTAAATCTTGCTAAAGGCTTAAACAAAAACAGTATTAAACCATAAATCATTCCTAAATGTAAGCCACTAATAGCAATGATATGAACCACGCCTGTGTTGCTATAAGCCCTCACTAAATCTCTGTCCAACTCATCCCTATAGCCTATAAGCAAAGCCTCTGCAATGCTTAATTCATCTGGGTTGTGAATATTTGCCTTTAATATTCTTAACGTGTTTGTTCTAATATCAATCAACCATTTTGTAAACCAATTTGTTTTTGTTGTTGGTAAAATAATAAAGTCGCCATCCTTCAAAAATCCTTGATAATTGATGTCTTGAAAACTGCAAAACTGTGCATAGTTAAAACCTCCAGGATTACCACTGTTTACAATAGTTGTGATATTTTTTGTAACTAATATTTGTGAACCATAATGAATGTTGGGCATTGTTGAATCTTTCTTAAAATACAATAACACATCACCTTCAACATTTTGCCATTTATTATTTTTGTAAACAGCTTCAGTTGTTGCTAAAGCTTTATAACTTTTTTCTTTTGTTGCTAAATTTTCCTGAAGTGTAACAATCAACGGCGTTCCTTTTTCAAAATAATTTCCTACCCAAGCAGGTCTATTGCTAATATTTTTTGTGAAAGACAAACAGCCACCAACACCAATGAAAAGTATAGTGATTAAAAAGCCTTTTAACCAGCCTAACATAAACTTTTTGTTGCTCGATAAAAAAGAAAAAAATAGCAACAAAAGCCCTGATACCACTGCAATCAAAGACATTAAAACAAATGATAAGCCTAATTGAAATTGCAATAAAATGCCAATAGAAACTGGCAATAAAAACTTTAAAGCTGGTATTTGTTTTAGTATATTATTTGAGTATGATTGCACAGTTAGTTGTATTGATTTTGCTAAAATATTGATTTAGTTTTCAACAAACAAGGTAAGGCATAAAAATGTTTTTATTTTCAACTTGCTAAATAGCTTCAATGAAAAAAATGCAAATATTTTTAATAGCAACTATAGTTTTAATTGCTTGCAAAACACAACAAAAAAATATACACCAATCAAAAAATAAAATGCTCGATTTTATTAAAGTAAAAGGAACTCAATTTGAAGTTGATGGAAAACCATATTACTTTATTGGTGCTAATTTTTGGGCAGGAATGAACTTAGGTTCTTTAAGCAAAAGTGGCAATAGAGAAAGATTGATTAGAGAGTTGGATATGATGCAAAAAATGGGCATCAATAATATTAGAATTATGGCTTTGACTGAAGGTCCAGATACAGAACCTTACAGAATTATTCCATCTAATAACGACAAGGGAATTTTAAAAGAAGATTTATTAATTGGCTTAGATTTTTTGTTGAATGAAATGAACAAAAGAAAGATGTATGCCGTGGTTTGTTTATCTAATTTCTGGCCTTGGAGTGGTGGCTTTGCACAATACCAAAAATGGGCTGGAGATATTGTAAACATTGACTATCCAATGGATACTACAAAAGCTCAAGATTGGGATTTATATATGAAAAATACTGCCAAGTTTTATAGTTCTTCAAGGGCAATTGATTTATATAAAGCATCCATTGCAAAAATTATTAATCGCAAAAATTGTATCACAAATATTGACTATAAAAATGATGCAACCATTATGAGTTGGGAGCTTTGCAATGAACCTCGTGGAATGAGTAATGTAAAAGATTATTTAGCTTGGATTGAAAGCAGTGCTGCATTTATAAAACAACTTGATAGCAATCATTTAGTAACTGTTGGCAGTGAGGGTTTAGATAGTTATGCAGCCACAAATGGAACACCTTTTATTGCAACTCACAGCAGTAAAAATATTGATTATACCTGTGTTCATTTATGGGTTCAAAACTGGAATTGGTACGATGCAAAAAATCATCAAGCAACTTATGATAACGCTATCAAAAAAGCTACAGATTATTTAGCAGCACATATTGCATTGGCTCAACAACTCAATAAACCTTTTGTGTTGGAAGAGTTTGGAATAGGTAGAGACAATGCAAGTTATGATACAAATTCATCAGTAAGTATTAGAGACAATTATTATGAATTTGTTTTCAATGAAATTTACAAATACGCAAAACATCACAAAGCTGCTGGTGCAAATTTTTGGGCTTGGGCTGGTGAGGGAAAGCCGAGAAAACCTGCTTGTTGGTGGAGAGAAGGTGATGATTTTACTGGAGATCCACCACACGAATTGCAAGGTTGGTATTCGGTTTACGATAAAGATATAACAACTCAAAAAGTGATACAGAAATATGCAGCATTAATGAAAAATATTGTAGAGTAGGTAAAGTGTGAAAATAAATTTTAACAAATATTTATGAATTCAAATCTTTACTAATGGAATTTTAATTGGTTATTTGACAAACAAAACAATTTAATATGAAACAAAAAACAAAATATAGTATACTGCTTTGCGAAGACGATCAAAACTTAGGAATGGTGCTAAAAAATTTCTTGGAACTTAACGATTATGATGTAACGCTTGAGCGTGATGGAAGGCTTGGTCTTGTTGCTTTTACACAAAACAAATTTGACCTTTGTTTACTAGATATAATGATGCCAAGAGTTGATGGTTTTAAGCTTGCAGAAGACATTAGAGAAATAGACCCAGAAGTGCCTTTGTTTTTTTTAAGTGCAAAAACAATGAAGGAAGACATCATCGAAGGCTATAGACTTGGTGCAGATGATTATATCACCAAACCCTTTGATAGTGAGGTTTTGCTGGCAAAAATTCAAACAATTATTAAGCGTAATGATGAGCAGAATGCTTACAACGAAAGTCTTGAATACACTTTTGGCAATTACCATCTTGTGCCTCGTTTAAGAGAATTGTCAAACAATGGAACTACAGCTAAATTAACAGCAAAGGAAACTGCCTTATTGCGTTTATTAGTAACAAATAAAAACGATCTTTTATCTCGCGAAGAAGCACTAAAAAAAGTGTGGGGAACCGATTCATATTTTAACGCAAGAAGTATGGATGTTTATGTTGCAAAACTTAGAAAATTGTTTTCTGAAGAAAGTGGAATACTTATTAAAAATGTGCATGGTCAAGGTTTTAAAATGATTGTTCCTGAATAGTTTTTAGTTCAAATGCTGCATTTAACTTGCAAATCCTTAAAAAGTATGTTATTTGCAGCATTATAATGAACTCCCTTCTCAATATATCTTGGTTTACACATTTTATTGAATGGCTTACAGGCAAAGACAAAGAGCTTTTTCTGTTTATTAATCAACGCTGCTCCAATTCTTTTTTCGATTGGTTAATGCCCATCATTCGTGAAGCGAAAAACTGGATTCCATTATACATTTTTTTGATTGTTTTTGCCTCCATAAAACTTAAAAAGTATGTATGGATTTGGATACTACTTGCTATTGCAACTTTTACATTAACCGACCAATTTAGCAGCCATATTTTCAAGCCCTTGTTTGCTCGTTTACGCCCTTGTGCAGACCCTAATTTTTCGCCACAAATAAGACTGTTGCTTGACCATTGTTCTGGTGGTTTTAGCTTCACATCATCACACGCTTGCAATCATTTTGGCATTGCTACTTTTATTATTATTTCACTGGGATTTTATTTGAACAAATGGAAGTATTTGTTTATGATCTGGGCTGCAATTATTTGCTTCGCACAAGTATATGTTGGTGTGCATTATCCATTGGATGTATTGTGTGGTGGGCTTTTGGGAGCTTTGATAGGAAAAATAACAGGTAGTTTTTATTTGAATAAAATTAATAAAATAAAAACAGTAAACGATAAACTGTAAACAAATTTATATGACAGAAAAAATACTTATACTCGATTTTGGAAGCCAGTTTACACAACTTATTGCACGTAGTGTAAGAGAGGCAAGTGTGTACTGCGAAATCATTCCATATAACAAAGAATTTGCTATTGATAAAACCCTTAAAGGAATCATTTTAAGTGGTAGCCCATTTAGTGTAAATGATGAAAATTTTCCTTGGGTTGATATTGAAAAACTTAATAATCAATTACCCATTTTAACCATTTGTTATGGGGCTCAATTAACAGCAAAAAGTTATGGCGGTGTAGTAAATAAAAGCAATAAGCGTGAATATGGCAGAGCCAATTTGCAAATTAAACAAGAAGACATTTTGTTTAAAAATGTCGCTACAAATTCTCAAGTTTGGATGAGCCATAGTGATAGTATTGTTCAATTACCACAAGGGTTTCAAGTGTTGGCAACTACTAACGACATTCCTGTTGCAGCATTTAAAAAAGCAAGTGATGGCAATGCTTTATATGGTTTGCAATTTCATCCTGAAGTATATCATTCAACCGATGGAAAAAAAATGATTACTAACTTTTTAGTTGATGTTTGTAAGTGTGAATGCAGTTGGACTCCTGCATCTTTTATTAATGAAACTGTAGCTGCATTAAAACAACAAATTGGAGATGCAAAAGTGATAATGGGATTGAGTGGTGGTGTTGATAGCACAGTAGCTGCAACCCTTATTCACAAAGCAATTGGTAGCAACTTATATGGAATTTTTGTTGATAATGGTTTGCTTCGCAAAGATGAATTTCAACAAGTATTAGACATCTATAAAACACTTGGATTAAATGTAACTGGCATTGATGCCAAACAACTTTTTTATGATGGATTAAAAGAAGTTTCTGACCCAGAAACTAAAAGAAAAGTTATAGGCAAATTGTTTATAGATGTGTTTCAACAAGAAGCAAATAAAATACACGATGCTGGCTTTTTGGGACAAGGAACTATTTACCCTGATGTGATAGAAAGTGTGAGTGTTCATGGACCATCGGCAACCATAAAATCTCATCACAATGTTGGTGGTTTGCCAGACACAATGAAGCTAAAATTGGTTGAGCCTTTGCGTTTTTTGTTTAAAGACGAAGTGAGAAAAACTGGCTTGGAGCTTGGTATTCCAGCAGATTTAATTAATCGTCATCCTTTTCCTGGACCAGGTTTAGCCATTAGAATTTTAGGAGATATTACACCCGAAAAAGTTGCAATGTTGCAAGCAGCAGATGCTATTTATATCAATGCTTTGAAAGAGCAAAATTTATACAATAAAGTGTGGCAAGCTGGTGCAATTTTATTGCCTGTAAAAAGTGTTGGAGTAATGGGAGATGAACGAACTTATGAATTTACACTAGCATTAAGAGCTGTTACAAGTGTTGATGGAATGACAGCAGACTGGAGTCATTTACCTTATGAATTTCTTGCAAATGTTAGCAACCAAATTATCAATGAAGTAAAAGGAATCAACAGAGTTGTTTATGATATTAGTAGCAAACCGCCAGCTACAATTGAGTGGGAGTAAGGATTTGTTAATTTAATGATAATGTGAAGATGGAAGGCTTATAAAACAAATATTTTATGATTGGGTATGATGCATCTGCTTCCCACGACCTAATTCAAGAAACTAAAGCAATAACTTAAAAACAAATCTTTTTCATTTCCAATAAATTAGCAACATTTGCAATAAGCAATTGCAAGTATGAAAAATAAATTTACTTACACCATTATTATAGCGAGAATATTTATTGTTCTCTGTTTTTTCATTTCATTTTTTAGCAAAGCAAACGCACAACAGCCTAAGCATCGCATTGCAGTATTCTCTCCCATTTATATCGACTCTGCATTTAAAGGTGATGCTTATAAACTCTATGGAAATTATTTACCAAAAAATATGTTGCCTGGTTTAGAGTTTTATAATGGTGTGATGATGGCAATTGATTCATTAAAATCTGATAGTACAAGCAACCTTTTGGTTAATATTTACGATTATAAGAGTAAGGATAATTCTTTAAATGAAATTATTGACGACTCTGCCAATGGTTTAGATAGTGCAAAAGTTATGATTGCTTCGTTTAACAATCGTCCTGATATTAAAATATTAGCCGATTATGCAAAACAACATCAAATACCACTCATTTCTGCTACTTATCCTAATGATGGTGGTATTTCCAATAATCCTTATTTCTTTCTCCTCAATCCAACTTTGCGTACACATTGTAAAGCTATTTATCAGCACATACAAAAGCATTATTCCACCAGCAATGTAATTTACCTAACAAGAAAAGGTAGTTTTGAAACAATGGTAAAAAACTATTTTGCAGAGTATGATTCCACTAATCTAAACAATGCACTCAACCTTGAGCCTGTAACTTTGGTAGATACATTTTACTCGCAAGAATTAACGAGTTTATTAGATAGCAATCAGCAAAATGTTATCCTTTGTGGTACTATCAGCGAAACATTTGCAAAAAAAGTTTTAAGCACTTTGTCTCCATTTAAAAAATATAAAATAACTGTTATTGGAATGCCCACTTGGGATGGAATGAAAAGCCTTGAAAGGCAAGAGTATAAGGGCATTGAGATAATTTACACATCGCCATATAATTATTCAAAAAACAATAAATTAATTGCAAGTCTAACTTCAAAATACAAAACTAAGTATAACGCAAAGCCAAGTGATTTGGTCTTTAAAGGCTATGAAACAATGTTGCGATTTGGTAAAACAATTAGTCTTTATGGTGCTGGTGCAATGCAGCTTTTTGGTGATGATTTATTTAAAGTAATAAACAGTTTAGACATTCAACCTGTCTATAATAAGGACAAAAAAAATCAAATAGATTTTTATGAAAACAATAAAATCTATTTCATTAATAGAATAGATGGAACGGTGAAATAATTATTTAAAGAATATGATTTGTTGCAGCATACACTGCAAGTTCTTGCCTTGTGTGAACCCCAATTTTTGAAAAAACAGCATTCCTATAATCGCCCACAGAATTGGAACTAATAAACATTTTATCTGCAATATCGTTGTAGCTTAAAGATGTGCAAGCCCATCTTACAAACTCAGTTTCTTTGGGGCTAAACTCTACCTTGCCCTGAGAAAAATAATCAGTGCTGTTTTGAATAGCACTACTGAAAGCATTAAAATCAACTTGGTTCAAGTAAGCATCTCCACCTAAAACGGTTCTAATAGCCAATAACAATTCAGCAGGGCTTGCAGATTTGCTAACAAAACCTTTAGCTCCAGAACGCATCACTTTTGCAATAGAAAATCCATCAGATTCACTCGATAAAGCCAACACTTTTATCATAGGAAAATTTTGCTTCATCCACGCAGCTATTTCAAAACCACTCTTATCAGGCATTCTGATATCCATTAAAAGAAGTGAAAGGTTTCTATTTGTTTTCAACATTTGTTTTAAATCCTCAAAGTTCTCTACATCAAAAACCACATTGAACTCATTAAATGCTTCAACAAGGTTTACCACAGCTTTTCTCACTATGCTATGATCATCAATTAAAGCTATCGTTGGCTTTCGACTTTTATTTAACATTTGTAGGATTTTACGATGTAAAAATAATGGTATTTAAAATTTAATTTCTTGCTTCATTACAATGGTGTTTTTTTTCATTGATAAAACTATTACAAATTTTTAAATTGAGTTGGTAGCTTTCAACTTTATTTGTAATTAATTCATCATAGCAATAAACACAATGGAGATTCTTTTAAAATATTTTTCTGATTTTACACCAACACAATCGCAGCAATTCGAAATGCTTTTAGAATTGTATAAAGAATGGAACGAAAAAATAAATGT
>JANYEP010000099.1 GCA_025363075.1 Chitinophagaceae bacterium
ATGAAGCAATAGGTTTAGCAGTCGCAGTTATATTTTGAGAAGAACTATCAATACAACCAACATTACTTGTAACAACTAAAGTTACAGTATGAGTACCTCCACTCACATTTTGTGAGCTTGGATTTTTAGCAGTTGAAAAAGTAACTCCATCTAATTTCCAATTATATGCAACAATGCTGTCTTGTGCTATGTAAGAACCGTTGAAGAATGTATATACACTCGCAGTATTTGAATAACTGAAGCTTGATGTTGGTTTTGGCCCAACTTTAACAGTTTGTGTAGTTGTGCTTGTACCAATGCTATCTGAAACAAGTAATGTTACAGTATAATTTCCATATCCATTAAATACTACAGCACCAGGATTTGCCAATGAACTGCTTGAAGGTGTAGCATTAGGGAAACTCCATAAGTAAGTTTTGCTAGCACTACCAGTAGATGTATTATTAAATGTAAAGCTATTACCAATTTGACATTGACTTGAAGCTGATGAAACACTGAATATAGCAACAGGTGCTCCCGAAGGTAGAGGTGTTGCACCAACAATTATTGTCTGAACATTGCTATCAACACAACCCAAAGCACTTGTTGTAATTAAAGTTATAGTATGAGTTCCAGCACTCAATATTTGTTGGGCTGGGTTTTGTATAGCAGAAAAACTAACTCCATCTAATTTCCAATTATAAGAAGCGATGCTTCCGCTAGCAATATATGAGCCATTAAAGAATGTATGTTTATAAGTACTATCTACAGAATAACTAAAGCTTGCTGTTGGTTTTGGTAAAACTGTTACGGAATTAGTTGTTGTAGATGAACCATTTGAATTTGTTACTGTAAGTGTAACAGTGTATGTTCCATAATTATTAAAAATTATAGCTCCAGGTGTTGCAGTTGTATCTGAAGAAGGAGTCGCATTTGGGAAATACCAGTGATAAGAATTTCCAGAACCTGTTGATGTATTATTGAAAGTAAAGCTATTACTACTTACACATTGTGATGACGCAGAAGTAACACCAAAAGCAGCAACAGGTGCAGCAGGCGGTGCAGCTACAACTATTGTTTGATAAGATGTATCAGAATGATTTGCATTGGTTGCAATTAATCTAATACTGTATGTACCTGCAGCATTGTAAGTGTGGTGTGCAACAGTATCACTACCATTTGAACCATCACCAAAACTCCAATTTAAATTAGCTCCATTTGTTGATGTAGATGTAAATGTGTAATTATTATTAGTGTTTGAATATGTAAACGATGAATGAGGATTTCCAACAACATAAATTGTTTGTGTGCTAAATGTTGTTAATGGTCCAGGGGCATTTACTGTTAGTGTAACTGTTTTTGTTCCTGTAGTAGAATAAGTTACAGATGGAGGTGTTGCTGAATTAGACGTTGCAGGACTTGCTCCTGAGCCAAAATCCCAACTGTAAGTAACACCACTTCCTGTGCTTGATTGATTATAAAAAGTAAAACTATTCCCAGCTAAACATTGTGTAGATGCAGAAGATGTATTAAACAATGAAGATAACGAACCAACTGCTACAGTTACAGATTGTGAAGTAGAATCTTTACAACCACCATCACTAGTAACAAGAAGTTTAACAGTGTAAGTACCTGCTGCAAAAAATGCTTTAATTGGATTGATGAGTGTTGATGTAGTACCATCTCCAAAATCCCAGAAATAGTTCATAACACCATTTGAAATGGTAGATGTACTAATAAAAGTGTAACTATAACCATTGGTTGTGCTAGCTATATAATAGTATGAAGCAACTGGCAATGGATTAACTACTACTGTGTTATTAGAATAATGATGAATTCCACCACTATCAGTAACAAGTTGAACACTGTAGTATCCAGCAGCTGCATAGCTTTTAGTTGGATTTGCAACAGCAGATGTTGTACCATCACCAAAACTCCAAGAATATGTAATTCCAGCTCCAGAGGAAGAAGTATTTGTGAAAACAAAACTATTCCCGTTTAAACATTGTTGTGTCTGATTAACTGTGAAACTTGATTGCACCTGTGCTGTTGCAGCAAACGTAATCAGCATAAACATAAATGCAGTTAAGCATTTCGAGAGCGTAGATTTTCTAAGCATAAAATTATGGTTTTGATTGTTGAGATTATTATTAGGATATTGCATTAACAGGGAGTTTTTTGTTGAGG
This sequence comes from Chitinophagaceae bacterium, assembly GCA_025363075.1. Classification (GTDB taxonomy): domain Bacteria; phylum Bacteroidota; class Bacteroidia; order Chitinophagales; family Chitinophagaceae; genus CAIVPM01. The sequence goes on from JANYEP010000099.1 coordinate 2,167, forward strand.
AGACAGCCGAATGTATATTTTTATTTTGGAGCGTTAAATTATTTTTCATACTCAGTATTTTTAGCTTTTTGAAGTTAGTTTATGGTTGTTGATTGTTTTCAATGTTGTAAGAAATGAGACTTCCATTTTGAACAATGAAATTTACACTACAACCATCACTTTTTTCAGTAAGATAATAATGGTATTGTTTTACACTCTTTTGTTGTGTAATGTTGTTTGGCTTTCCTAAAACATTACTCAAATAAGCTGCGTCAATTTTTTGAGAAATGAATCGATTTAAAACAGGCTGTAATTTTTTAAATTCACTAAGGCAAGTACTGCCTCGCTGAAGTTGAAAGTTGATGCTGTTATTAATGTCGTCTGAGGAAAGACCCATTCCTGACCAATTACTCTTATTGGCAGAAATGTTACAAATTACGATTGTGCCAATTAAGGGAACAACCAGAATTTTTTTGAAGAACTGTTTCATAGGATTTGTGTTCTTTGTTTTTGTTTTAAAATAGGTTACGGTTAGTGATATAGAAAATTATGAATAAGCAATTTTTTGCGGTAAAAAAAATTAAAATATTCCACAGAATTTATCTTAACTATATGTCCTTGAAAAGAATTACGCAATTGCAATTGCATTTTCAGAGCAATTAAAAATGACGTAGAACTCAATAAAATTAATAGTTTCAAAAGAAAAAACAAATTGATGCCAAGCATAAAAATCGGATTTGTGTGTTCGGATATACGGTCATAATGTTAAACAATTCAGGGCATTACGTCTAAGAGGATTGCCAAATATATATGCGATTTTTGGAAACTACCAAAAAAAAATTAACTTTTTTTTAAGAAATAACAAAAAATTAATTCAATTACACCATTGTAACTCCCAATTCCAAGGCTTTGATGATTAGCTTTTAGGTATGCATCATAAACTGATGAACTGATATTGGATATTTCCTTTTTATTTTGAGTAAAAAAAGCTTTTATGGTTTTTCTGTCTTTTTTTACTTGTAGTTCAAAACAATCTTCCAGCTCCAAACGCTTTTCGATAAAGTTTATTGCATCAAAGTCTTCATAATACTTTAAAAATAAATCGTGTAGAGCATAATCAAGTATTTCTAAACACATAGAATATCTTAAATAAACATTATCTGTTTTTTCAGCCACAAGAAATGCAACAAAATTTGCCTCGTCTTCACTTGCATAGCCAAGTTGATGTGCTACTTCGTGGCAAGCAATAAATGGCAATAATATTTTTGGAATATCATTTCTCACCTGTGCCTCGCCTGTAAATGGATTGTAGTAGCCAGTATAGCCTAAATAATTTCCTGTGGGGCTAAACAAACTTGACTTTATTGAAAAATGATTTATAGAAAGAAAATCATAGCGTTTTGATACTGCTACATAAGCCTTTTTAGTTAGGTCAAAAACATCATTAACACCAATGTTTGGCAAGCCTGTATCAGCAATTTGTCTTCTACATTTATTGGCTTCAAATATTAAATCTTCTATCAACTCTACAAGCTGTTCTTTACAGTAAACTGTTTCTTTTAAATCTAATTGTTTAACTATGCCTTGTCTGCTGTAATTCAATCCCCACAATAGTTTGAAGGCAATGTAAATTATCATTAAAAAATGAATTGCCTTTATTAACGCTTGTTTTACTATTGTAATTTTTAGTTGAGCTTTTGTTATTTTTTTTATAAAAAAATAAATTTTAATAGCAATAAATAATCCAAGTAAAACATACAAAATATCACCAACACTAAATGGCAACCAACCTGTAATTATTCTTTGAAGGAAAGATATTTTAGGATAGATTCCAACATAATAATACTGCTCAACCCAAGATGAATTAGATTCAAAAAAACTAATGAGTAGAATAACAACTGTTAACCCAATTGTTTTCCAATATTTTTTTAGTAAAACAAAAAACATAATTGCTGTAAAGATGCAAATAAAAATGCTGTTCCAAAAAATTGAAACAGCACTGCTTAAATGAATACTTTAGTTGGTTAATGATTCACTACTATTTTATAAGTTTTCTTGGTTAATCCATCGCTCACAGCAACAAAATAATTTCCGCTTGCAAGGGTATTTGTTTCTATGTAACAAATAGTGCTTCCTTGCAAAAATTGTTGACGTTTTGCTATTTGCCCATTTACATTTATCACCTCAATATCCAATGACTTTTTTGTAATTCCTTTTGCTTGCAAAATCAATAAATCTGCAACAGGATTTGGAAATATTCCTATCTCATCATTATTATTATTCTTATGAATAGATACAATTTTTGAATACCCATATTTCCCATTTGCATCAACTTGTTTTAAACGATAATATTTTACATCAGTAAAATTTGCATCGTCTGTAAACGAGTAACTGCTTAGGTTTGATGAATTACCAACTGCATTTACTGTTCCTATTTTTTCAAAATCAACTCCATCTTTACTGCTTTCAATATCAAAATATTTTAAATCTATTTCTTTAGATGTTGACCATTTTAAAACAGTTTTTTCATTTGCTAAATATGCAGATAAATCTAATAACTCAACTGGCAAAATAGGTCCAGAATAAGTAGTTGCTGCACCTGGAATTGTAGTAACTTTTGTAACAACTTTATTGCCATAAAAAGTAGGACCAACACAATATGGATAAGCCGAATTATGATTAGCATCAACCGTGCAGAAATAAGCATAAGTACCAGCAGGATATTCTGGTGTTACACAAAATCTGCCATTATATGCATCAAGATAATCTGCTGAAGCTGGTGCTGTGTACATATAATCTTCTCTAAAATAACCCAAAGGATAAGTAGTACTAACAGCAGGACCAGCAGTAACTGATGCACCTGTTGAGTATGTTGTTCTTGTAGTTATACTCCTTAATGTGTAACTCGATTTCATTCTTGTTATGCCCCCAGTTCCATTGGCATTTGCATAGCCATAAGCACCATAAATAGGAAACCCATCATAGGCAAAACCAATTAATGGCGAGTGCTGTGTGGAATTTATGACATACAACCCATCTGCTAAATACAAATTACAAACTGTGGAAATTACCACTAAATCCAGATTAAATGCACTTGGGTTTTGGTGATGATGATAGTTGCCCATTGCAGGATGCCCCTTTGCACAATCAAAACCACCCTTCTCTCCCACTACAGCATCTCTGTTCCAAACTCCATCACCTGTTCCACCATAAGGTCCCCCTTTTAAAGAACTTGTACTGTTTTGCCAACTTGCACCATCTCTATAATCAAACAAAGCAACACCATTAATAAAAATGCCAATATTGCCACCAGTTGTAGCAGTTGCAGTGCCAGTGTTTTGTGTGGGTGTTAAAGGAAATTTAAAAATAGCTCCATTTTGGCTGGTAGCCAAAGATGGATTGCCATCTAAAAATGGTCCAGTTATGTAAGTAGGAATACCGTTAGTAGTAACATAAACATCAGTTGTTGTGTATTTTACCGATTGAATATTAGCAATTGTAGCATCAGTAATTGGAGTTGAGTTTCCAGTTACATAGTGCTTACCAGTAAGCGTTGTGTTGCGTAACCACGCAGAAAGTGATGGGCTTTGTGCTGGTAAATAACTACAAAAAACAAATGCAGTAAAAAGTGTAATCGTAAACTTGTTCATTATGTGAATATATTAGTTAAGTAGTTTAGACGCAATTTTTTTTAAGAACCCTTGAAACAAAAATGAATTCAATTTTTTTGCAGATTGAATCCAAATTACTTGTCAAATTGATTTAATGTCAATACAAATGCTGACAATTTAGCACAAACAATCCTAATGGCAGCATTATTGAATAAAGGAAAATTCGAGTTTAAAAAATAGATTAGTAAACAAATTAAACAAACAATATGGGAAAGATTATTGGAATTGACTTAGGAACAACCAACAGTTGCGTAAGCGTTATGGAAGGCAACGAAGCCGTTGTAATTGCAAACGAAGAAGGACGTAGAACCACCCCTTCGGTAGTTGGTTTTTTAAAAAATGGAGAGCGTAAAGTTGGTGACCCTGCAAAACGCCAGGCTATTACAAACCCACAAAATACTGTTAGCAGTGTTAAACGTTTTATGGGACGTAAGTTTGATGAAGTAACAGAAGAAATCAGCCATTGGAGTTACAAAATTGCCAAAGGCGATAACAACACTGTGCGTGTTGATATTGATGGTCGTTTATATACACCTCAGGAAATATCTGCAATGGTGTTGCAAAAAATGAAAAAAACTGCCGAAGATTATTTAGGAGTTGAAGTTACAGATGCTGTTATCACAGTACCTGCATACTTTAACGATGCTCAACGCCAGGCTACCAAAGAAGCCGGTGAAATTGCTGGTTTAAATGTAAAAAGAATCGTGAACGAGCCTACTGCTGCTGCATTGGCTTATGGATTGGATAAAAAAGGACAAGACCAAAAGATTGCTGTATTCGATTTAGGTGGTGGAACTTTCGATATATCTGTACTTGATTTAGGAGACGGTGTATTTGAAGTAAAATCTACTAATGGTGATACGCACTTAGGTGGTGATGATTTTGACAAAGTAATTATGGATTGGTTGGCTGAAGAGTTTAAAACTCAAGAAGCTATTGACTTGCGTAAAGATCCAATGGCTTTACAACGTTTAAAAGAAGCTGCTGAAAAAGCTAAAGTTGAATTAAGTTCTGCTACAGAAACTGAAATTAACTTGCCATACATTACTGCTGTTGATGGCGTGCCTAAACACTTAGTAGTAAAATTATCTCGTGCAAAATTTGAATCATTAGCAGACAAATTATTCGATAGATGTTTAAAACCTTGCCAAGCAGCTTTAAAAGATGCTGGCTACAGTACATCTCAAATCGATGAAGTAATTTTAGTTGGTGGCTCTTCTCGTATTCCAAAAGTTCAAGAAATTGTAGAAAAATTCTTTGGTAAAAAAGCTAACAGAAGTGTAAACCCAGATGAAGTTGTAGCTATTGGTGCAGCAATTCAAGGTGGTGTGTTAACTGGAGAAGTAAAAGATGTATTGTTATTAGATGTTACACCATTAAGTCTTGGTATAGAAACAATGGGCGGCATTATGACAACAATGATTAGCAGCAACACAACTATTCCTACAAAGAAAACAGAAGTATATAGCACAGCAAGTGATAACCAACCGGGTGTTGAAATTCACGTATTGCAAGGTGAAAGACCAATGGCTGTACAAAACAAAAGCCTTGGCAGATTTAACTTAACCGATATTCCACCAGCACAACGTGGTGTACCACAAATTGAAGTAACATTTGATATTGATGCAAATGGTATGATACACGTAAGTGCAAAAGATAAAGGCACTGGTAAAGAACAAAAAATTAAAATTGAAGCGGGTAGTGGTTTAAGCAAGGAAGAAGTTGAAAGAATGAAAGCCGATGCTAAAGCACACGAAGCTGAAGATAAAATTGCAAGAGAAACTGTAGAGAAAATTAACCAGGCTGATAGCTTGATTTTCCAAACAGAAAAGCAATTGAAAGAGTATGGTGATAAAGTACCTGCTGATAAAAAAGCACCTATTGAAACTGCTTTAGAAAAATTGAAAGAAGCACACAAAATGCAAGACCTTGCAACAATAGATACTGCAATGGCAGAACTTAACACTGCGTGGACAGCAGCGAGTGAAGAAATTTACAAAGCACAGCAAGATGGTGCTGGTGCAGCACAACCACAAGGCGATGCACACCAACACGAACAAACCACTGCAAGCAACGACCACGTAGAAGATGCACAGTTTGAAGAAGTAAAATAGTGAATGATTAATAAACAAAACCCTCGCAATTGCGGGGGTTTTATCTTTAATAAATTAAAAATAATATGAGAGCAAAAATAATTTTTGAATTTGACTTTAACCCCATTGATTATTCTGGTATTAATTTAGATTATATAGAAGAATCTGAATATCCTTTATTATTAGATTTTGATAATGAAAAAATGCTTGAGTTAATTAATATTAAAAAAGAGAATAATTATATTTATTCTGAAATTGAAATAAAAGATGACTGGTTAGATTTATCGCCTGTTGTTGGGTGTAGTAAACCTGGTTATAGTAATTCAAGAGAAAGTACTAATGGTTCTATTCATGAATTTACAAGAAGATTTGCTTTAGGTAAAGGAGAAAATTCAAATAAAAGAGTAAAAAGTATAAGAGAGCAACTGATTAATCAAGCATTTAAGATTTGACAACTTTTGAAAAGTTGTTAAATTTGTGTAGTTAACTGGATGCACACCGTCACAAATGCTGTAATAACAGGGTTTAAAAAATTGTAAGCACTGCAAGAGCGGTCGCGTTTATAAATAATCTAAAAAATAGAATGTGAATTTAATAAGAAAAATACTTTATATCCCTATTGCTATTGTAGTATCATTTATTGTAACTGGAATTATAGATTATGTTAGCACGTTGTTTATTAGCAGCAATAGTTTTGTTTATCTTGCTTTATTGCGACCAACAAACTGTTATTTAGGTGGAGTTGTTTTTGTTTATGTTGGTGCAAGAGTTATGGGTTCATTTCGATGGTTTGAAGAGGGTGCATTCAACACACGCACGTCAAATTTTTTACTCGCATTAATTGTTATATACTACGGGTTATGTATAGTTGGCATTATTTATTCAATATACAATCATTATTGGTGGGGGTTACTTATATACTTTCCTTTTTTCTACGGCTGTCAGTATGGTAAAAATAAATATTTGCTCTATATGGCAAATAGTACTATTGGCAATGATACTGATACTAAATAACTTTTCGCCGATGTTGTGTGTTCTTCACCAACATCCAAAAATAATAAACATTGTTGGTCAAAAGACACAACAATGGCGAGTATAAACTTCCTGCTCTTCGAGGCTTATAGCCTCACAAGCCTTATTACATTGCTTTAAGCAATTAAATACAACTGCCGAAACTGCAAGTTTCGCAGAGCAGGAAAGCTCATTAAGTAACTTCCGTCCCGCTGAGTCTCTTTGCAAAGCCAATGCAGCGAGGGCAAAGGGCTCTGAGGAGTAATTAATCAAAACTCAACGCAGTGTCCTCTACACTGCTTAAACGGAAAACAAAACACCATTTAAGATTTGACAACTTGTGAAAAGTTGTCAAATCTGTATTCCGTCTCAGCAGCGTGTCCTGCA
>JANYEP010000101.1 GCA_025363075.1 Chitinophagaceae bacterium
AAAGCTTGAAGCAGAAGGCAAGTTGTTTAAGAAGGAAAAATACGACCATAATTATCCTCATTGTTGGCGGACAGATAAGCCTATTTTATACTATCCTTTGGATGCTTGGTTTATAAAAACCACTGCATTAAAAGATAGAATGGTCGAGCTAAATAAAACCATTAACTGGAAGCCCAAAAGCACTGGTGAAGGGCGTTTTGGCAATTGGTTGGAGAATATGGTGGATTGGAATTTGAGTCGTTCTCGTTATTGGGGAACGCCATTGCCAGTTTGGAAAACAGAGGATGGCGAAGAGCAAATTTGCATTGGCTCTATTGCTGAATTAAGCGAAGGAATCAGAAAAGCAAGTGAAGTTTTGGGTGGTGATGTAAACAAACATTATTTACACGAAGGCATTTTAGATTTACACAAACCTTATGTTGATGATATTATATTGGTAAGTCCAAGTGGCAAGCCAATGCAACGTGTGGCAGACCTTATAGATGTTTGGTTTGATAGTGGTGCAATGCCTTATGCACAGCATCATTTCCCTTTTGAAAATAAAGAATTATTTGCACAAAATTATCCAGCAGATTTTATTGCTGAAGGTGTTGATCAAACTCGTGGTTGGTTTTACACTTTACACGCCATTGGTTCTTTGATTAAAGAAAGTGTTATTGAGGAATTAGAGAAAGCAAATTTGCCAACAGATAAAGTGGATGGCAGGGCTTACAAAACTGTTGTCAGCAATGGTTTGGTGCTGGATAAGAATGGCGTTAAAATGAGCAAACGCTTGGGCAATATTGTTAATCCATTTGATACGATTGAAAAATTTGGAGCCGATGCTACACGTTGGTATTTAATAACGAATGCCAGCCCTTGGGATAATTTAAAATTCGATTTGGCAGGTATTCAAGAAGTGCAACGCAAGTTTTTTGGAACACTCTACAATACTTACCAGTTCTTTGTTTTATACAGTAATGTTGATGGTTTTGCTTTTAAAGAGGATTATATTCCTTTTGAACAAAGACCAGAAATTGACCGATGGATTTTATCTTCTTTAAATACATTAGTTAAAAGATGTACCGCATCAATGGACGATTATGAGCCAACTGCTGCGGGTCGTTTTATAGAAGAATTTGTAGATGAACATTTAAGTAATTGGTATGTTCGTTTATGCAGAAGAAGATTTTGGAAAGGTGAGTATGAGCAAGATAAAATTTCGGCATATCAAACTTTATATGAATGTGTTGAAACTGTATGCAGGTTGATTGCTCCAATTTCTCCATTTTTTGCGGATGCCGTTTTCCAAAATTTGAATGCTGTAACAAATCGTTTTGATGCTACGTCAATTCATCATATTTCCTTTCCTAAAGCGAATGAAACTGTTATTGATGCTGCATTAGAAGAAAGAATGCAGTTGGCTCAAGATACTTGTAGTTTGGTCTTAAGTTTAAGAAAAAAAGTAAATATTAAAGTTCGTCAGCCTTTACAAAAGGTAATGGTTCCTGTTCTTAATATTGAAATGAAACATCAATTGGAGAAAGTTGAAGACTTGATAAAAAGTGAAGTGAACGTAAAGGAATTTGTTTACATCACCGAAACTGAAGGTATTATTAAGAAGAAAGTAAAAGCTAATTTTAAAACACTTGGGGCAAAATTGGGAGCCAATATGAAAGAGGCTGCTGCTCAAATTTCTAATTTTAGTCAGCATCAAATTGCAGAATTAGAGCAAAAAGGAGAAATTCAAATTTCAATTCTAACTAATCAATACTCAATACTAACTACTGATTTGGAAATTATAGCAGAAGACATTCCAGGTTGGTCGGTTGCTTCAAAAGGTGCATTAACAGTAGCTTTAGACATTGTTATTAGTGAAGATTTAAAAAAAGAAGGTGATGCAAGAGAGTTTGTAAATCGTATTCAAACCATTAGAAAAGAAAGCAATTTTGAACTTACTGACAGAATAAGTGTTGAGATTGTGGACAACAAAATTTTGTCATCATCTATTAATGAATATAAAAACTATATTTGCGGCGAAATTTTGGCAGACGAAATAGCTTGGGTAAATGAAATAAATGGTAGAGTAATTGAAATAGACGTTAATGAAACGCTGCTGAAAGTGTTGGTAACAAAAAATTAAAACTAACAATGGCAACAAAAAAAATCGCTCCTAAAAAAGCACCAGTTAAAGTTGTAGCAAAACCTGTAAAAAAAGCTGCTCCAGCAAAACCAATTGCTAAAAAGTCAATTGCTAAAGTTGTAGCAAAGCCTGTAAAAAAAGCTGCTCCAGCAAAACCTATTACGAAAAAAGTAGAAGTGAAACCTGCTGCCAAAAAAACAGCTCCTAAGGTTGTAGCAAAACCTGTGAAAAAAGCTGCTCCAGCAAAACCTGTCGCAAAAAAAATAGAGGTGAAACCTGTTGCAAAACCAGCTGCTAAAAAAGTAGAAGTTGTAAAACCTGCAACAAAAAAAGTAGAGACAAAAATTGTAAAATCCATAGTGGAGAAAGTTATTGTGAACCCAGAACCTAAAATAGAAAAGCCCGTAAAAGTGAAAGAAGAAAAAGTAAAGAAAGAACGCAAAAGCAAAGTAAAAAAACCTAAGCGAATTATCAGAACTTCAAAACCACCAAAACCTGTAAAGGCCTTGGGAATTGAAAAAGCTACAACTGTAATTCCGATAAAAAAGATTCAACCAAAAGTTAAAGACGAACCTAATAAGAATTTTAAAGTTCCAAAAATTACTACCAAATCAAGCGTGAGTTATTCGCCTGGTTATGTACCAATGGATAGAAGAAAAGAGGATGAGGAACCACAATTGCCAGCTATTAGATATACAGATTTTGAGCTTAACGAATTCAAAGAATTGATTTCGAAAAAACTTGAAAATGCTAAGAGAGAGCTTGCTTATTTACAAGGTATGATTACTCGAAAAGATGATAGTGGCAATACAGAAGATGGTCGTTATATGACAATGGAAGATGGTGGTTTAAGTATGGAGCGTGAGCAAATGAGCAATATGGCTAGTCGTCAATATACTTACATTGACCATCTTGAAAAAGCATTGCAAAGAATAGAAAGTAAAACCTATGGTATTTGCCGTGTTACAGGAAAGTTAATTGATAAAGCTCGTTTACGTGCTGTACCACACGCTACACTAAGCTTAGAAGCTAAATTAGGTTTGGTAAAAGCTGGTGAATAATATATTTATTTTATATAATTTAAAAAGCCTCAAGAAAATTTTTGAGGCTTTTTTGTTGCTAATGTTTTAGTGGTATTTTAAAATAATCTTCCACCCAATTTAGAGTTTAAAGTTGTGAAGCCTACCAATTCATCGTGCCTACCAGAAAAAGAACGATAGTAAACGAAAATGGAATAATCATTTTCAGTTTCCCAATAATTTCCATCAGTTAATTCGAATGAAGATTTTGAGTCTTTATCCTTTGCATCCCTTGTTAAATATGTGTAGGAATAATAGCCTTGTTTTAGTAATAATGTTTTTTCGTAAACTCCCTTCTCAGCATTATATTCCATTTTATTTTCCTTGCTTACATCATTGCCAGTAAACTCTCCAAGTATGTATAAATCTTGTCCTGCATAAGGCTGATTTTTTTCTGGAACGTAAGTAAAATGTACGTTTGCATAGCCAGTTTGCCAATAGTTGTTCACTAAATCTGTTGTAGAGATTTCATACCAGCCATTCAAATCCTTCATATATAAATAGCGTTGGCTTGTTCTTGTAGCATCTGGTTTTACATAAACATCAATGGGATTATTTGACTCATCTCTTCGTGCAATTCTATCACTTTCAAACCTAAAGCTCCTTAAATCAAGCCATCTATATTCTTTACCAGCAGGAAAAGTGCAATCTTCTTCACCATTATATTCAAATAAATTTTCTCTCATAAATACTGGTTGCAAATTTATTTTTGCATTATCCAAACGATTGTTTTGAAACAACGAAACTTTTAATTGCTGCCCGGGATTATACAAATTCAATTGAGCAGTATTTACAGTAAATTGAATTTTTTGATGTGTTCTGTAAGTGGCGTTGTCAAAGGGTTGTAGAATTTGAGTAGCAATAGCAGCACTACTTTTTACCACATACATTTTTTTTGTAAAAACAACTTTATCCATATCACCATCTAAAAAAACTTTCACTAAATAGTTCCCACTTTTTGATGGGAAACAATTTTTTTCTGGTAATAAAACCTGATAGTGAACATATCTTGAAACAGTTACAGATGAAGGTCTTGCCTCAACAATTCTGTTTTGTGTAAAACCTTTGATATAGTCAAATTGGCTAATGTCAGCTTCACTCCAATCTGCATTGCACAACTGATAAGTGTAGTAGTAATTTTTTGTTGACCCGTTTTCCAAATCATCAAAATGAAGTTCTAATAAATCATTTGAATTAAGATTAATAATAGGCAAACTTTCTTGATTGTTTTGTTGAAAAAGCTTGATGCTTCTGATGTTTAAATTATTAACTACATCAGGAGCTGATTGAGTAAAAGCAATGTTTATACAAACAAGCCCAATTATTAACGCAATATTTTTTTTCATATAGAGAATATGTGTTTCCAAAAATATTGCCAACAATTGAAACCTAACAATCTATTTTATTTATTACAAGCTGTTTTTAAGGGAATAAGATTCCATAATTTGTAAGCATTCTTTTTTAACAACGTATATCTTTAAAATATTTATTATGAAAAATATAGTTTTAAGTTATTTAATGATGGCAGCAAGTTTTTTTTCTTGTGCCCAAAAAACAAAAAATATGAATCAGGAAATTCCGTTAACAAAAATTAATGTTGCAGCAGGAACCGAGGTAGCCACTTTTGCTGAAGGCTGTTTTTGGTGTACTGAATCTTTTTTTCAAAGGCTTGAAGGTGTGATTAGTGTTGCAAGTGGATATAGTGGTGGACACGTTGTAAACCCAAGCTATGATGCAGTTTGCACCAAAACCACTGGCCACGCAGAGGCATTGCACATTGTATTTGACCCAAAGAAAATATCGTATGATGAATTGCTTGAAGTGTTTTGGAAAACCCACGATCCAACAACTTTAAATCAACAAGGTGCAGATGTGGGACCACAATACAGAAGCGTTGTTTTTTACCATACTGAAGAGCAAAAAGCAAAAGCAGAAAAATACAAGGCAGAACTTGATAAAGTTGGTGCTTTCAAAAGTTCTATTGTTACTGCAATTGAACCTTTTAAAAACTTTTATGCTGCTGAAGATTATCATCAAAATTTCTACAATAACAACACCAATTATGGTTATTGCAGAATGGTGATAAGACCTAAATTGGATAAATTTGAACTGGTATTTAAAGCAAAGTTGAAAAAATAAAGGTAGTGATTTAAAATGTATGCTGTGTTTTAGGCAGCATTTCTGTGATAAATATATGTTTTGATAATTCCATAGTGCATATCATCTTTCTTAGAAAAGCAAACAGTTCTTCTGCATAGTCGTTTTAAGTGTGTTCTAAAA
>JANYEP010000110.1 GCA_025363075.1 Chitinophagaceae bacterium
GTTACAACAAATGGAGCAAGTGCTTGTATTGTAATTGATACTTCAAAATTGGGAAGCTACACTTTAGCTGCAACAATGGGAACTTGTTGGTCTTCTCAATCAAATGCAATAGCAATAGGCACTACAGCTGCACCAACAACGCCTACAATCAGTGCATCAGGCTCAACAAATATCTGCAGTGGTGCAAGTGTAATATTAACAAGCAGTGCAACAAGTGGCAACCAATGGAATAAAAATGGCGTTGCAATTAGTGGTGCAACATCACAAACATATAGTGCAACAGCAAGTGGTATTTACACTGTAACAGCAAGTGCTTGTGGCAGCACAACAAGTGCAGGAACTACTGTAACTGTAGCTTCGCCAATAACAGTTGCATCAATATCTGGAAGTAATAGCGTTTGTTTGGGTAGCACAACTATATTAACAAATGCAACAAGTGGTGGTGTATGGTCTTCAAGTAATACATCAGTTGCAGTAATAAATTCTGCTGGTATAGTTACAACTGTTGCTGCTGGTTCAACAATCATTAGTTACACTATAACAGTGGGTAGTTGTTCAAGTGCATCTACATATAATTTAACAATACAAAATGCTGTAACAACTGCACCAACATTAGATGTTAGAGGTTCAACAGTAATATGTGGTACAACTATTTTACAAATTTGCCCAGCAACTTATGGCTGGAGCAATTATCAATGGTATAAAAACGGTGTTGCAATAGCTGCACCAACAGGCACTGGAGCTTGCATAAACATTGACACTTCAGCATTAGGAAGCTACACTTTAACTGGTACAAACGGTTATGGATGTTGGTCATCACCATCAACAGCTGTTGTGGTAACAAAATCATCAACACCAGCAACACCAACAATTAGTGCATCTGGTTCAACAAGCATTTGTAGTGGATCAAGTGTAACATTAACAAGCAGTGCAACAAGTGGCAACCAATGGAATAAAGATGGCGTTGCAATTAGTGGTGCAACATCACAAACATACAGTGCTACAGCAAGTGGCGTTTACACAGTAACTGTAACAGTTTGTGGCAGCACTACAAGTGCAGGAACAACCGTAACAGTTGCTTCGCCAATTTCAGTTGCAGCTATTAGTGCAAGCAGTAATGCTGTTTGCTTAGGTGCAGCTGTAACAATGACTAATGCAACTACTGGTGGTGTGTGGTCATCAAGCAACACAGCAGTTGCAACTATAAACGCATCTGGTGTGGTAACAACACTTAGTGCAGGAAACACAACTATCAGTTACACTAAAACAGTTGGTGGATGTAGTGCTGCTGCAACTTTTACATTGTCAGTATTGGGTAGCAGTGTTGCTACACCAACATTAGATATTCGTGGTTCAGTAAACATTTGTGGCAGCGGTAGTTTACAAATGTGTCCATTGGTTTGGGGCTATAGTAATTATCAATGGTATAAAGATGGTGTTCCTTATTCAACAGCATCTTGTATTACTGTAAACACAGCTGGTGCATACACATTAACAGGAACAAATGGAAGTGGATGTTGGTCATCACCATCAGCACCGGCCAACGTTACAATAAATGCAATACCAACTGTTGCAGCAACAACAGGTGCAACTTCAGTTTGTGTAAATTCTACAGTTACATTAGTAAACAGTACAACTATACCAGCTGGTGGCACTGGTGTTTGGAGTACACCTTCATCAAGTTTGGTGAGTGTTAATGCAACTACTGGTGTTGTGCGAGGATTAAATAGTGGCTCTTCTGCAGCTATATACTACACAGTAACTTCGGCTGTTGGTTGCAGCAATACTGCTGTTTACACAATAAATGTAAAAGCAATTCCATCAGTTCCAAACATAGCTTATGCACCAGGTACACCTGATCCACAATATGGAGCACCATCAGGAAGTTTTTGTGCCAATAAAACATTTACTGTTGTAGGCAATCCAACAGGAGGGGTGTGGAGTAAAACTGGTGTAATATCAATAACAACTCCAGGAGGTGTACTTAGCACAGGTGCAGTTGCTGGTGCATTCACAGTAAGCTATACATACACCGATGCTTATGGTTGCAGCAATGGTAGAACTATTGCTGCCAATGTAGCTATTTGTGCAGGTCCAAGAGGAATTAGCAACAATGAACAATTAGTAAATAGTAAAGATTTCACACTTTATCCAAACCCTGCACGTTCAACAGTAAGTTTACAAGTCGAAAAATTGGTAGGGGCTGGAACTATTGTAGTTACTGACTTGTATGGCAAACAAGTAAAAACCCAAGCATTAAGTATGGGAACAAATACCATTGATATTTCTAACTTAGCCAAAGGCTTTTACTTAGTAAGCACCATTACAGAACAAGGAAAAACTACTAAGAAATTGGTGGTGGAGTAAAAACAAGTACAAGGTTAGAAGTACGAAGTTAGAAATACGAAGTACGAGATTAGAAGTACGATGTACGATTTACAAAAATCCCCGAAGCATTGCTTCGGGGATTTTTATTTTATCAACGTTTAAATAATACAAATAAATTTCACTGTTTCAAATATTTATCCTTAATATTGTTCTCTCAAAACCAAACTATATGCTGCTGAACATCAATAGCATTTCTCAAAAAAAAATTTCACTGCCATTAAACCTTTGCAGCAAGGAATTTTTCTCTCTAACAGAACAGCATAAGCTAAACCCCAATCCAACTTTACATCTTTTCAATAGCGTTTGGTTAAACAACACTACTGTTCTTACGAACAACACTATTGTTTTTATGAAAAACAGTACTGAAGTTAAGAACAACACTACTGTTCTTATGAAAAACACTAGTGAAAAGACGAACATCACTACTGTTCTTATGAAAAACAATGGTGAAAAGACAAACAACACTACTGTTAAACCCAACAACAGTTTAAACAAATCCATTTTTTTTATTAATCATCAAAACCTTTCATTATGTCAGCATTAAAACTACACGTTTCGTTTACTTATCTACGAGACACCCCAGTAAACAAAATTGCCAAAGGTAAACAAATCATTAACGGACTTACTGCCAATGCAGCCAAGTTTCCTGCACTGCCACAATCGGTAGCACAGTTAACAACGCTCAACAACGACCTCGACAAAACCCAGCAAGCTGCTGCCAATGGCGACACTGTTGCTATTATGGCTCGCAACAGCAGCGAAAAAAATTGGGTAGCA
Organism: Chitinophagaceae bacterium; assembly: GCA_025363075.1. GTDB lineage: Bacteria > Bacteroidota > Bacteroidia > Chitinophagales > Chitinophagaceae > CAIVPM01. The sequence continues at coordinate 3,166 of JANYEP010000110.1, forward strand.
GGGTATAAACTGGTAACAACCTATGTAAATTATCTTGCCAATGGCGATGGAAATATTATTAAAATGGCAGGGTTGGATACCACTCAAGGCGAAAGTGTGCCTACTACCAAGCCAGATGCACTGGCAAACCTAAATGCCGAAGCACCTAGCAACCCTGCTGGCACAGCCATTGTGGGCAACGATGCCACACGTTTATCAAAATCGTTTGTATATATGCTGGTGCCACCAGCCACACAAATGCAGCAGCAAGGCGATTTAATAAAAATTACAACACCCGCTGGAGATGTGCTATACCTGCAAGCCGATACCCACCACCACGCAGTAATGAGTGGTTTAGAATCGGGCAAAAAATTAAGTGTTTATGGTTTCGATTTTAACAATAAAGGTGCAGGTCCACTAACACAAACAAATGATATTACACCGCAGTAAAAAACACAGATTTGACAACTTTTAAAAAGTTGTCAAATCTATAAAAACAACAACAGAGAAGCCGAAAACTGTAACTAGAGTAGGCAAAACTAAACTTTCAAACAATGAAAAAAATTACTAAACAAAGCATTTACACAATGCTTATCTGCTTTTTTGTATTTGCAGGCACAGTAAAAACAAATGCACAAGGCTGCTGGAAAACCATTAGTGCAGGAGGAGAGTACACTGTAGCCATTAAAACCAATGGCACTCTTTGGACTTGGGGTAGAAATCTTGAAGGAGAATTGGGAGATGGTACTAATGTCCTTAAAAGAAACGCCCCAGTACAAATAGGAACTGCTACCAACTGGGCAAGTGTGAGTGCTGGGTATGAACATGTGGTAGCTATTAAAACCGATGGCACACTCTGGGCTTGGGGATTTAATACTAGTGGACAATTGGGCATTGGCACTATTAGCACAAGTGAAAATACCCCTATGCAAGTAGGAACTGCTACCAACTGGGCAAGTGCAAGTGCAGGAAGACGTCATACCGTAGCCATTAAAGCAGATGGCTCACTTTGGGCTTGGGGCGTTAGTCCTTTTGGGGAATTAGGACTTGGTGCTTCTACCACAAATGTATTTAGCCCTATGCAAGTAGGAACTGCCACCAACTGGGCAAGTGTAAGTACAAAATATGATCATAACGTAGCCCTTAAAACCGATGGTACTCTTTGGGCTTGGGGTAGTAATGAATATGGGCAATTGGGCAATGGCTACATCCCATCACCTAATATTAGTGGAGATCAATATGTTCCTGTACAAATAGGAACTAGCAACAATTGGGCAACTGCGAAAGCTGGGTATTACCATTCATTAGCCATTAAAACCAATGGTACTCTTTGGGCTTGGGGATATAATAGTAATGGACAATTGGGAGACTTCTCTACTGTAGATAAAAGTAGCCCTGAACAAATAGGAACTGCAACAAATTGGGCAAAAGTAACTGGAGGAACATTTCATTCTGTAGCTATTAAAACCAACGGCACTTTATGGGCTTGGGGAGATAATGAGTCTGGGCAATTGGGAAATGGCTCTATTGTAGATAAAAATAGCCCTGTGCAAATAGGAGGAACTAACTGGTCAAGCACAAGCGAAGGTTATGGTCATACCGTAGCTATTAAAACTGATGGTACTGGTTGGAGTTGGGGTTCGAATCAGTATAATGGTCAATTGGGCAATGGTACATACACAGATAAATATGTTCCTACTTCTATTGCACCAGGTAGCATTAGTGGTGCATTATCTATTTGCAGAGGTACAACAACAACACTCACCAATGCAGTGAGTGGAGGTTCGTGGAGTACATCTTCATCAAGCCTTCTTACTATAAATGCCAACACAGGGTTTGTTGCAGGGGTTTATCAAGGTACAGGGTTTGTTACATATACCGTAGCAGGTTGTGGTAGCATAATTCAACCAATAGTTGTTTATCCTTACGCTGCAACCCCACAAATTGCTCCTGCACCAAGCACTCCTAACCCACAAAATGGACCTGGAGGTACTTTTTGCTTAATTAAAGCAGGACAACCAAATAGTTTTACATTGATTGGCAACCCCAATAATGGTAGTTGGAGTAGTAATAATAACAATCTGATTACTATTACACCAACAGGTGTTGTTACATTGGTTGCACCTGGTGGTCCTGTAACTCTTACTTATGCTTACACAAACTTAAATGGGTGCAATGCTAGCAAAAGTGTACCGGGTATAGTCGTGGGCAACTGCTCAGTAGCTCGTGGGGTAAAGAATGAACAATTAATAATAGATAATGGACAATTTACAATCTATCCAAACCCTGCACGTTCAACAGTAAGTTTACAAGTTGAAAAATTAGTAGGCTCTGGAACTATTGTAGTTACTGATTTGTATGGCAAACAAGTTAAAGTTCAAGCATTAAGTATGGGAACAAATACCATTGACATTTCTAACTTAGCAAAAGGATTTTACTTAGTAAGCACCATTACAGAACAAGGAAAAACTACTAAGAAATTGGTGGTGGAATAAAAACAAGTACGAAATTAGAAATAC
>JANYEP010000139.1 GCA_025363075.1 Chitinophagaceae bacterium
CCGAAAGTTTAAAAGGAGATGCTTTCCAAAAAGAAAGAGGTATTTTAAATAAGGAGTTAACATTGGAAGAAGTTGAGCAAGACCTTGACGATAAAATATTCTTTAGAGCTAACAGGCAATTCATCATTAATATTAATGCAATTGAAAACATCAGGGTTTTGGAAGATGCAGCCATTATGGTGCAACTAAAAGCACCACTTGAACACCAGATTGAAGTTAGCAAGAAGAAAGCACCTGCATTTAGAAAATGGCTGGGCTAAAAACAAAAAATATCATAATATTGCAATCTATAAAATTAAAATATGAGTACGAATAAACAAACAGCTTTAAAACCTTTATTTGGTAAAGAAAATTATATGTTAATGGTTGTTGGTGGCGTTGTCGTGCTGCTTGGTATTTTTTTATTGACAGGTGGCAAGAACCAGGATCCTAATGTTTTTGATAAAAATGTAGTGTATAGTACCACGAGAATTACTGTTGCCCCAATATTGATTTTGCTGGGTTTAACCATAGAGATTTTTGCAATCTTCAAAAAGAATAAAACAACAAACTAATAAAATTAAAAGCGGTTATTCACCGCTTTTTTTGTTTTAAAATTTATACAAACCAATGACTACTTTTCAATCTGTTGTTATTTCAATTGTTGAAGGCATTACAGAGTTTTTGCCAATTTCCTCCACAGCACATATGAAAATTACCAATCCTTTAATTGGTGTTTCTAAAGATGCTTTTACTGATATGTTTGAAGTTGTGATACAGCTTGCAGCTATATTGAGCGTTGTAACTATTTACTGGAAAAGATTTGTGCAGTTTAAAAATATCAGCTTTTACATCAAATTAATTGTTGCAGTAATTCCTGCTTTGATTGCTGGTTTATTGCTAAAAAAACATATTGATGCAGCATTGAGCAACCTTTGGTTTATTGCTTGTGTGATGATTGGTGGTGGTGTGTTTTTATTATTTATTGATAAAATATTTACCCAAAATAAAATTGATGAAGAAGAAAGAATTTCTTACCCCAAAGCCTTTGTTGTTGGGTGTTTTCAGGTGTTGAGTGTTTTGCTGCCAGGGTTAAGCAGAAGTGCTGCAACCATTATTGGTGGTATGAGCCAAAAACTTACAAGAAGACTTGCTGCCGAATTTTCTTTTTTTCTTGCAGTGCCAACAATGTTTGCAGCAAGTGCAAAAAGTTTTTATGATGCTTTAAAAGCAAATTATTTTATCGCAAATAATATTGCTGAAAGCCAGGCTGACACTATGAAAGTACATTTTGGAGAAGTGTTTTCCAAAGTAAATTTTCACTCTTTGTTCACAACTAACCATATCATCACATTTGTTATAGGTTGTATTCTATCTTATATTATAGCTTTATTAGCCATTAAATTTTTTATTGGATATTTACAAAAGCACGGCTTTAAAATATTTGGTTGGTATAGAATTGCAGCAGGAACAATTGTATTGATTTTACTACAGCAAGGAATCATTAAATAATGCTGCATTATGAATGCTGAATTAAGAATTTTACATTCATAACCCATAATTCATAACTCATAATTCGTAAAAATGCAAACAGCAAGCAAAAAGGTTATTAGCTCCTGGGCAATGTATGATTGGGCTAATAGTGTTTATAATCTTGTAATAACATCTACTATCTTCCCTGCTTTTTACGAGGAAATTGCAAGAAATAATAGTTCTACAAATGAGGTTAGCATTTTAGGTAGAACTTTTATCAATTCATCATTATACAACTATGCTTTAGCAGTTGCATTTTTAATTGTAGCCATCACTTCTCCTATACTTTCTTCTATTGCAGATTGCAGGGGCAACAAGAAAAAATTTATGTATTTCTTTATGACAATGGGCAGTTTTGCTTGTTGTGGTTTATTTTTTTTTGATAGTAAAGCAATGCTTGGCTTTGGTATTGTTTGTATGATTATCGCTTGTATTGGTTATTGGAGCAGCCTTGTTTTTTACAATTCTTTTTTGCCCGAAATTGCAGCACCAGAAGATCAAGATAGCGTGAGTGCAAAAGGCTTTGCAATGGGTTACATTGGCAGTGTTATTTTACAAGTAATTTGCTTTGTATTTGTATTTAATCCTCAATGGTTTTCTGGTAAGCTCACACCATTTCTTTTATCGTTTTTATTAGTGGGTATTTGGTGGTTTATTTTTGGAAATATTTCAATAAAAGGGTTGCCTAAAAGTCAAGCTGCTGTTGATAAAAAAACTAATAATGGTGTTATCAAGCAAGGTTACTTAGAGTTGCACAAAGTATGGCAACAATTAATGCATTTGCCTGTTTTGAAAAGGTTTTTATTCTCATTTTTCTTTTATAATATGGGTGTGCAAACGGTAATGCTGGCTGCAACTTTATATGGCAAAAGTGAGTTGAATATTCCAACTACAAACTTAATTATTGCGATTCTCATTATTCAAATTATTGCTATTCCTGGTGCATACATAATGAGTAAACTGTCTGATAAAATTGGTAATATCAAAGCATTAATGATTGCAGTTATTCTGTGGATTGTGATGTGTGTTGCGGGTTATTATGTTCCAAAAAATGGGATAATAGAATTTTATGTTTTAGCAACATTAGTTGGGTTTATTATGGGTGGCATTCAATCATTAAGCAGGAGTACTTATAGCAAGCTAATGCCTGAAACAAAAGACACAACATCGTTCTTTAGTTTCTTTGATGTTACTGAAAAAATAGCTATTGTAATTGGTATGTTTAGCTTTGGATATATTAATGAATTAACAGGCTCACAACGCAATTCTGTATTGGCTTTAGGTATATTCTTTTTGATTGGGTTAATTGGGTTAGTATTTACTTTAAAAGCAGTTAAGATAGAGAAGTCAGTTAGTTAATAGATAGCCATAGAAGTAAATATTTTTTATTCATAATTCACCACTTATAATTCATAATTGAAATGAAACTTTATTCAATAGAAACAGGAGATTTTAAACTAGATGGGGGTGCAATGTTTGGTGTTGTTCCAAAATCAATGTGGCAAAAATTAAATGCACCAGATGACAACAATATGTGCAACTGGGCTATGCGTTGTTTGTTGATAGAAGATGGAAATAAATTGATATTAGTTGATAATGGAATTGGCACAAAACAAGATGCGAAGTTTTTTTCTCACTACTATTTACACGGAGATTTTAGCCTTGAAAGTTCATTAAAGCAATGTGGTTTTAGTAAGGATGATATTACAGATGTTGTGCTAACTCATTTACATTTCGACCATTGTGGTGGAAGTGTAGAACGCAATGGTGATAAGCTTTCTACAGCTTTTAAGAATGCAACTTACTGGAGTAATGAATTGCATTGGCAATGGGCAACACAACCAAATGACAGGGAAAAAGCATCATTTCTAAAAGAGAATATTTTACCCATTGAAGAAAGTGGACAATTGAAATTTATTGATGGAATAAAATCTGCAAACCACGCAGCACAAACAATTAGAGAAATTGCCAGCAATAAATTACAAACTATAAACAGTAATGTTTTACCAGAAATTTCTTATAAAATTGTTAATGGTCATACAGATGCAATGATGCTTCCTCAAATAAAATATAAAGACCAAACAATTGTTTTTATGGCAGATTTATTACCATCTACTGCACACATTCCTATTCCTTATGTAATGGCCTATGATATGTTTCCATTAACAACTTTACAGGAGAAAAAATCGTTTTTAAATGAAGCAGTAGAAAATAATTATGTGTTGTTTTTTGAACACGATGCACAAAATGAATGTTGTACTTTGCAACAAACTGAAAAAGGAATCAAGGTTGATAGAACATTTAAGTTATCTGATTTATAAAAATAAAAGCCTCTCAAAATTGAGAGGCTTTTATTTTTTATTTATTAGGTTAAACCTATTTAAAACTAATTAATTCCACATCAAAAATCAATGTGCTGTTAGCACCAATTAAAGCACTTACTTGTCTTTCGCCATAAGCTAAATCTGCTGGAATAAAAAATCTGAATTTGCTTCCCACAGGCATTAATTGTAACCCTTCTGTCCAGCCTTTAATTACCATATTTAAAGGAAAACTTGCAGGTACACCACGTTGAACACTACTATCAAACACACTGCCATCAATGGTTGTACCATGATAATGGCAAGTTACTGTATGTGTAGCCCAAGGCTTTTCTCCTGTTCCCATTGTTAAAACTTCATATTGCAAACCGCTTTCAGTTTCAACAACTTCATCTCTTTCTTTATTTGTTGCTAAAAATTTTTGTCCTTTTTCAAGGTTAGCAGTAGCTTGTTCATTTTTCACTTGTGTAAGTCTTTCAAATGCACTCATATTATAAATTTTTCAGCGAAAGTAAGGGTTTGATTTTTTTATTATTTAACAATAGTCTATCGCAATAAAGCCACGCTCCCACTTTGTTTTTTTGAAATACCAAATGCACTTTTATAATTAATGATATAATAGTACACACCAACAGGTGCTGGATTTCCATTATATTTTCCATTCCATCCATCGCCATATACATTGTGTGTTTGAAAAACCTGTTGGCCCCATCTGTCAAAAATTGTCATTTCATATTCAGAAACACAAGCAGCTTCAAGTGGTTTAAAAAAGTCATTCGTTCCATCATTATTTGGAGAAAAAGCATTGACAAAAGAAAAATTTTCTGACCCTAAATAAATTACTTTCATTGTATCGCTACCAACACAGCCATTGCTATCTACAGCTTGCACCGAATAATTAGAATAATTGTGTAGTGTAACGGTGGCAGTAGTTTCACCTGTCATCCAATGATAAGAAATAAAGTTGGGCAAAGTAAATTGCTCGCCACTACAAGCAGAATATGGATTAGGCAAAAAATCTTTTCGAGGCAGATAAATAGAAATAAGATGAAAGCTATCGGTTGCCTTACAACCAAAACTATCAGTAGCATTAACAGTATAAAGCCCTAATTTTTTTACTACAAAATGATTGGAAGTATTGCCATTATTCCATTGATAAAAATATTTACTCAGCAGATTGATTACAATAGAATCATTTTGGCAAATTGATGTATCACTAGGCAGTTTAATGTATGGTGGTTCTCGTAAAGTTAATTTCAAAATTCTAATGCTATCACAAGCTCCTGCTGTGTGAAAAGTATCGCTGAAACTACCTGTGGTATTGTATCCTAAATAACTTTGACCTTGGCAAATTGATGTATCAATGATATATTTTATGTAAGAGTTAGTAATAACCTGATGTTGTTGAACAATGCTATCGCAACCCAAATAATTCTTAATACTATTGGTAACAAGCGTGTCTTTTGTGTAAGTGTTTCCATTTAAAGTAACAGCACCACATCCTGTAATTGTATCTATTGATGTAACAGCTGCTGAAAGCACTTTAAGATTTAATACTCTAATGCTATCGCAACCAGCACTATTAACCAATGTATCATTATAAACTTTAGTGCTATCGTGTCCCCAATATTTTTGACCAGAGCAGATGTCTTTACTTTCACCATAGAAAGTAGCGTTTTGACAACTTGCATTTAATGGTGCATTCAATGTTTTATTGATAACAACAGTAGATCCAAGTGTTCCATCATTACCATTTACAGAGGCGTCTTTTAAAACTATTGCACTAGTTTCATTTGAACGATAATATGTTACTAATCCTGTTTCATTTCCACTTAAACATTTATCATAAGTTGTTTGAATTTCTGTCGCAGAACGTGGATAGTTCCAAATTCGTATTTCATCCATAGAGCCATCTATACCTGCAAAAAGTGCGACATTCCAATTAAATCTACCTAATTGCACATCCATATTTTTTGTTACTGGCGGACCAGTATTAACTTTTGTATCGACCAACTGCCCATTTACATACAACTTTGTTTGGTTATTATTATAATCTCTTACCCCTGCAACGTGATACCAATTATTAACATTAAAACCATTGGTAGGGCGATACGAACAAGGGTTTTGGTCTCTTTGGGCACAAGAACCATTACCATCAACAACAAATCCAAGCGTATTTACAGGAACTCCAACTTTCCAACCAAAACCCAAAGCAATATCCTCACAAGGAGCTGGATCAAGAGCACTTATGAGCAGGGCTTGTAAGTCGATGTTTGTTGAAGTATTATCAATTGTTTTCAATTTAAACCAACATTCCCAAGTAAAGCCTGTTGCAGGATAGTATTGAATTTGGGGTACAGGTAAAATTACATTATCAAGGCTATGCAACTCAATTACCCCCTTACAGTTTTGAACACAATTGGTAACAGATAAATTTAAAGTTCTAATGCTATCGCAACTTCCAGCAACTTTAAAGGTATCGTTAAAAGTGCCTGTGGTGCTGTATCCTAAATAATTTTGCCCTTGGCAAATGGATTTACTGATTGTATCACGTTTTGCAGTAATTACTGTTAGGTTCAGATTTCTTAAACTATCACAACCCGTACTATTAACAAACGTATCCACAAAAGCTCCTGTGGTATTATGCCCCCAATAAGTTTGACCTTGACAAACAGTTGCTGTTGCATAACTATTTGTTGCTAATAAACAAGTGGAAACTATTGGTGCATTTACTGTTTTATCCCAATCATTCGCAGTACTGATTTTAGCATCATTGGCATTAATACTTGCATCGTGAAGCGTTGTCCCACTCTTTTCATTGCAACGATAATATGCAACTAAACCAGTTTCATTTCCTGCTAAACACTTGTTGTAACTTGATTGAATATCGCTTGCTGTTCTTGGATAATTCCAAATTCTCACCTCATCCATTTTACCAGCAAAACCACTATCTGTAGCACCAATGCCAAGCCAGCTACCAAAGATAAATCCAGGTAAAATTGTTGGATTAATAGCACCGTGAGTATTTGTTTTGGAATCAACCAAAACCCCATTTACATATAGTTTTGAAGTGTTATTTGCATAATCTCTCACAGCTGCAACGTGATACCAGGTATTAGGTTGAAATCCTCCAGTTGGAAAATATTTACAAGGTGTATTATCTCTATCTGGGCAACCATTAGGTCCATCTGCAACAAAACAAAGTTCATTTCTTTGGGCTACTTGTGGCCAACCAAAACCCAAAACAATATCCTGACAAGGTGTGGCATCCAATGCTGCTATTAACTTGCACCGAGTATCAATTGAAGTGTTTCCATTATCAAAATAGCTGCCATTGAACCAAGTTTCCCAAGTGAAACCAGTTGCAGGAAAATATTTTTTTATAGGTGCAGGTGGTGTGATATTATCGTGACCATGAAGTGTTACAGCACCTTTGCAAGTGGGATTAATGTTACAATTTACTACATCTACTTTTACAGAATCAGTTTTAATAACTACCTGTGCAAAGGAAATATCATCAATCGCAAAATCATTACCCTGAGCTAAGAGGTTGCTGTCAATTATTGACAGGTTTGCATTTAAACTATTACCAGAGTTCCATTGAATTGAAAATTGTTTCCAAGTACAAGGTATTGGATCAGCAGTAAGAGCTGTACCAACTGCATTTCCATTAATGTTAAATACCAATTTAGCTGGATTTTGACCAACAATTGATTGCAACCAACCTGAAAAAATATAATCGGTGTTGGGTTGCACACTTACTGCTTGTTTCCATAAAGCTGTGTTAGCAACAGTGCTTCCATCTGCCATCATCATTTTATCGTTTGCTGCACCAGGTGTATGATCACTACAGGCACTAAATGCACTTAACCATGCATTAGGATTATTGGCAATGTGATAGATGCCTTGCACACTTCCAGCAGTACCTGGATGATATGTATAATCTGATTGAAAACCAATATTACCACTTTCAAAATCTCCATTAACGATTAAATTATTGCCAATAGTTTTTGAGTTAAAATAATAAACAGTATTTGTTGTTGGTGCAACAGTTTGGCTTGTTGCATTACTTATTACCGAGCCACTTGAGGCTGACCAACAATAGGCCATACCTGTATCTTTTACATTAATTTTAAAAGTTGCACCTAAGCAAATTGAAGTGTCTTTATTAACGATTAAACTTGTATCTAAAGTAACATTTACGGCAATATTTTTTGTAATACTGTCCTTGCAACCATAACCATTTGTTGCTACCAATTTCACATTGTAATTGTTATATGCTACATAATTTACAACTGGGTTATTGACACTGCTATTCGTGTTATTTCCAA
>JANYEP010000169.1 GCA_025363075.1 Chitinophagaceae bacterium
GATTCTTCTTTTATTACCACATTACCCGATACATGGGGCATTGGCGAGAAGTTTCTGTTGTTGCCGATTAATAAGTGGGACAACGATTATCAGCGCGTGGTACTTGGCGGTTTAACCTGCGACAGCCACGATTATTACGACAGTGAAGAGCATATAAACGAAGTTTTTTTGCCAAAAGTTGCAACAGCAAAAGCCGATGATGATGATAATAAAACACCATTGTATGTAGGCTTTTTTCACACAGGTGCTTATCAGGATCAGATAAGTGGATATGGAGGTATCAAGCACTGTTTAATCCCTTCGCCAAAGCACGTGATTGTTGAAAAAGATAAGAATGGTAAGTTGATTGACTGGGTTTATGCAAGAGAACAATCGGCCGCAAGTATGTTGAAGATATTAGGTTATTTGAGGTAAAATATTTTCAGAATTAGAATATAAATAATAAAAAACTCGAAGTGAAATACTTCGAGTTTTTTTATTATTAACTATTAAATTTATTTTTATCCTGCTACTTGCTTTCTAATAATATTCAAAGCGGCACCAGCTTTAAACCACTCAATTTGTTGTTGGTTGTAAGTGTGGTTTACAGTTATGTTTTCTGTTGTGCCATCTTTATGATGCAATGCCAAGGTTAATGGTGTATTTGGGGCAAATGTTGTTAAGCCAATTACATCAATACTATCATCTTCTTGTATTTTATCATAGTCTGCTTTGTCAGCAAAAGTTAAACCAAGCATACCTTGTTTTTTAAGGTTGGTTTCGTGAATACGTGCAAAAGATTTTGTAAGCACCACTCTAACACCTAAATGACGAGGTTCCATAGCTGCGTGTTCACGAGAACTTCCTTCGCCATAATTTTCATCTCCAACAACAATGCTACCAATACCAACAGCTTTGTAAGCACGTTGTGTGTTTGGTACAGTTCCATATTCGCCAGTTAATTGGTTTTTAATGTTGTCTGTTTTTTCGTTGTAGAAGTTAACAGCACCAATTAACATATTGTTAGAAATATTATCTAAATGACCTCTGAATTTTAACCAAGGCCCAGCCATAGAAATATGGTCTGTTGTACATTTTCCTTTTGCTTTAATCAACAGTTTCAAACCTTTTAAATCAGTGCCTTCCCAAGCTGCAAAAGGCTCTAATAATTGCAATCTTTTACTTGCAACATCAACAAGAATATTTACATTGCTGCCATCTTCCACTGGTGCTTGGTAACCTGCATCTTCAACAGCAAAACCATTTTTTGGTAATTCATCGCCTGTTGGTGGATCTAATTTTACTTGCTCGCCTTTATCGTTTGTAAGTGTATCTGTAATTGGGTTAAAAGATAAATCTCCTGCAATAGCAATGGCTGCTACAATTTCAGGACTTGCCACAAATGCATAGGTATTTGGGTTACCATCTGCACGTTTAGCAAAGTTTCTATTAAAGCTATGAACAATAGTGTTTTTCTCTTTTTTCTCTGCACCCATTCTATCCCACATACCAATACAAGGCCCACAAGCATTGGTGAAAATAGTTGCATTCAAATCGGTAAATGTTCCAATTAAACCATCCCTGTCAGCAGTAAAACGTACTTGTTCAGAACCAGGATTAATACCAAACTCAGCTTTAGTAACCAAGCCTTTTGCAATAGCTTGTTTAGCAATAGAAGCAGCACGACTTAAATCTTCGTAAGAAGAATTTGTGCAAGAACCAATCAACCCCCATTCAACTTTATTTGGCCAACCTTCAGCAGCTGCTACTTCTTTCATTTTAGAAATTGGCGTAGCTAAATCAGGCGTGAAAGGTCCATTCAAATGCGGCTCTAATTCGCTTAAATTTATTTCGATTACTTCATCAAAATATTGTGCAGGATTTGCATAACAATCAGCATCAGCAGTTAGGTAAGATGCAATGCTATCAGCAAGTTCAGCAACATCTGCACGTCCTGTAGCTTTTAAATATCTGCTCATACTTTCATCATATCCAAAAGTAGAAGTAGTAGCACCAATTTCTGCACCCATATTACAAATAGTGCCTTTACCTGTACAACTCATACTTGTAGCTCCTTCGCCAAAATATTCAACAATAGCACCAGTTCCACCTTTAACAGTTAAAATACCAGCCACTTTTAAAATCACATCTTTTGGTGCAGCCCAGCCACTTAATTTACCAGTTAATTTAACACCAATTAATTTAGGCCATTTAAGCTCCCAAGGCAAGCCAGCCATTACATCACAAGCATCTGCACCACCCACACCAATAGCAATCATACCTAAACCACCAGCGTTTACTGTGTGAGAATCTGTACCAATCATCATTCCACCAGGAAAAGCATAGTTTTCCAAAACTACTTGATGAATAATTCCTGCACCAGGCTTCCAAAAACCAATACCATATTTATTACTTACAGATCCTAAGAAATCATATACTTCTTTGCTTTCAGTATTTGCAAATGCTAAGTCTGTTTTAGCACCAACTTTTGCAGTAATTAAATGGTCGCAATGCACTGTACTTGGTACAGCAACTTTTGGGCGACCCGCTTGCATAAATTGCAATAAAGCCATTTGTGCAGTTGCATCTTGCATAGCTACTCTATCTGGTGCAAAATCTACATAACTTTTACCACGACCAAAGTTTTCCAACTTCATATCGCTGTGTAAATGTGCAAACAAAATTTTCTCTGATAAGGTTAAAGAACGACCAAGTGTTGTTCTTGCAGCATCCACTTTTGCAGGCATTTCTGCATAAAGTTTTTTAATCATTTCAATGTCGAAAGCCATAGTAATTTATTTATGTTTTAAAATTTAGTTATTGAAACTGGGTTAGGTATTGTTTTAAAGGGTCGAGTGCTTTGTTTCCAAAATCCCAAGCCTTTGGTTTTTCGTCTATCAACATATTTTCTAAAGATTTTTCAAAAGTACAATTTTCAGCAGCGTGTTTATTTAGTTCTTTTGGTTTACAATAATCATATCTCACATAAACATCTCGCCACATTTTTAAATAATCTCTCTGCTTAATATTTGCACCATTTTTGTTGGCACAATTTAGCCAATCTTCTAAACAGTTTGCTGCTGTTGGATTTACAGTTATTATATCTTTTAATAAGGATTCAATATTGCCTTTTCCTGTTGCATCTTGAATTATATGAAAAGAAAAAATTACACTTACAACTGCATTGGGTTTTAAAACAATTTGTCTTTTATCTATTTCAAAATTTACAAATTCATAATCTCCAAAAACATCTGTTGCAGCTTCATTTATTTGGTTCAATCTTTTTTCAATAGTATGATTATCAATGTCTATAATTATTCCAATTTGCTCAATTTCTTTATTTCTTAAGTCTGTTCTAATCTGTCTTAGAGACTTTTTTATTAACTCTACATCACTACCACCAATTATTGAATATTCAAGTGCTTGGATTGAAGTTTCAATATCCTCTTTTTTTTGAACATATTGTAGTAAAGTTCTAAAAAATCGTTCATCAGATTCTCCTTCGACAAATAATATGTGCTTAAATTTATTATTCACCTCTTAATGTTGCGTGTGGATTTGCTAATTCAAAATTTAAAAACTCTGGGTCGTGTTTTTCAACGAAAATTTCGTTTGTTGTTATATCTCTTGCCATTTCAAAATAAGCAGCTTCACCTTCTTGCAATGCTACTTCATTAAAAGCTTTAATCATTTCTAAACTATGTGTTGTAGTAAATACCTGAACATTTAGTTCTTTACATAGTTTAAATAAATGTTGCCAAAATTCTTTGTGTGCTGTGTAGTGAATACCGTTTTCTATTTCGTCTATTAGAAGGAATGAACGATAATTCTGATGGTTTACAAAGATTTTTTTGTAAAATAATAATACAAAATATTGCAACATTTTCCCTAAGGCATCGCCATAAAGCTGAATATTTTGATAATCAAAATTCTTTAACTTAATAGACAATCTTTTATCTGATGCAAAACTTCTAATGTTTTCTATTCTATCATCTAAAGTTTGTAAAATTTTAATTATTGCTTCTTTGTTTTCAGTATTGTCTTTTTTATCAATTGCGTCAAACATTCCTACCTCATTAAATAAAGGCAGTTGGGTTGATGTCATAAATAAATTTACAATACCTAATTGGTTTTGTTTTTCAACAAAACTGTTTTTCAAACTCAATGAAGAAATCACACCATTCTCTAACTTTCCCTTAATTGATATATCCTCATTTTGGTGATTTGAATTTCTTGCATCAATATAATTAAGTGCATTGCCTCTTATCGATACAATTTCATCAAATTTAATTTCAGCAGATAAACAAGCAATAGCTTCCAACAAACAACTCTTCCCACTATTATTTTTTCCACCAATAAGGTTTATTCTTTCAAAACCCTCGGCTTTAAAATCTTCAAAACACCTGAAATTTTGTATATGTATGCTTTGTAACATTGTGTAGAATGTTGCGAAAGTAATGTTTTGCAAATGTTTAGTAAAATGAAATTTTCATATTTCAAAATATCCTTTTAAATTGCATTAAATTTTATGAAAAAGATACGTGAAATAATTGAATTAAACGCCTTTGGTGTTTGCACTGCAATAGGAGAGAAGTTGGGTATTGCTTCCAGCAAAATAAGAATGTGGTTTATCTATATTTCTTTTCTCACAATGGGTTCACCTATCATTATTTATATGATAATGGCGTTTTGGATGAATATGAAACGCTACATTTTATTTGGGAAAAGAAATCCTTTACAGAATTAAGATTTACGATTTAGCGTAAACAATATAAAATTTCTTCAGGATTATCACACACAACAATTTTATTTCTCCAATCATCATATAAAAAACCTTCCTCAAGCATTTTATCTAAATGATGTAATAGATGATTGTAGAATCCACCACTATTTAAGATATAAACTTTCATTTCGTGAATTTTCAAGGTATTCCAAGTAATGGTTTCAAACAATTCATCAAGTGTGCCATTGCCCCCAGGTAAAATAATTACTGCATCACTTTTTTCATAAATTAATTTCTTTCTCGTGTGCATATCATTAACAACAATAAGCTCTGTAATGCTGTTGTGCTGCTGCTCCCATTCAACAAGCAATTGAGGAATAACACCAATAACTTCGCCATTATTTTGCATAACAGCATTGGCAACTGCACCCATTATGCCTACACTTCCACCACCATAAACAAGCTTGATATTTCTTTTTGCCAGCAATGTTCCAAGCTGTGTTGCCTGTTCAATAAACAAAGGGTTTTTACCCGATTTGCTACCACAAAAAACGGCTATCGATTTTATATTTTGCATAAGCAAATATTACATTATTATAACCCATATTTTTGTTACTTAAATATTATTTATGAAGAAACTTATTTTGTACGCATTTCCAATTTACTTAATTGCTTGTAGCTCTAAAGAAGAAAAACCAAAACCTGTTGAAGTGCCACAAACTCCAATGACACAAAGCAGTAACAGTGATGCTTTCAACAAAAGCTTTGCTTTGTTGCTTACCAATTACTATGGGTTAAAGGATGCTTTTGTAAAAGAAGATACAGTTAAAATAAAATTGCTTGCAAATGATTTAATAAAGGCATCAGACAGTTTAAAATTGGGAGATTTAAAGGCTGAACCTGCATTGGTTGAAACTGCAAAAATGAATGCAAAAAATGTGAGTGATGAAACAAAAGGATTACTTGGCGAAGTTGGCATTGAAAATAAAAGAAAATCTTTTCAAATGATTACAAGTGATGTGTACGATTTGTTGCGTGTGGTAAAATATGACAGAGAAAAAATATATATGCAACATTGCCCAATGGCTTTTGAAAATAAAGGTGCAGATTGGTTGAGCAATACTTCTGAAATTGTAAATCCATACATACCTAAAAAAATGCTGGATTGTGGTGAGGTAAAGGATTCTGTGGATTTTCGTCCAAAAAAATAACATAGCAAAGCCACAGTTTTTGTGGCTTTTAAATTTGTAAAAATTATAAGCAATGGCTAATCATTTTCCAACAATACAATGGGCAAAAAGTGCTGTGTTGTATGAAGCTAATATTCGTCAATATTCTACGGAAGGTAATTTTAATGCCTTTGCTAAACACTTGCCAAGATTGAAAAAAATGGGCGTGGATATTGTTTGGTTAATGCCTGTTACACCCATTAGTATTGAAGGAAGGCAAGGTAGCTTAGGTAGTTATTATGCTTGCAGTTCTTATACAAAAATAAATGATGAATTTGGGACGATTGATGATTTTAAAAATCTTGTGCAACAGGCACATTCATTGGGGTTGAAGATAATTATTGATTGGGTTGCAAATCATACTGGTCTTGACCATCACTGGACGAAAGAGCACCCAGATTGGTATGTAAAAGATGAAGAAGGAAACTTTGTTGAAAAAAATGGATGGGCAGATGTGATAGATTTAAACTATGAAGTTGCAGCAATGCGAGAAGTAATGATTGCTGCTATGAAATACTGGATTACAGAATGCGATATTGATGGCTTTAGATGTGATATGGCACACCTTGTCCCACTTGATTTTTGGAAGACTGCACGAATAGAATGTGATGCTGTAAAACCTTTGTTTTGGTTAGCAGAATGTGAGGTTGTTGATTACCATAATGTGTTTGATGTTTCTTATGCTTGGAGTTGGATGCACGAAACAGAAAAATTTATAAAACAGGAAAGAAGTTTGAACGACATCAACAATGTTTTGCACTCCTATACTGGTTATCCAAAAGATTCATTAAAACTTTTTTACACTGCCAATCACGATGAAAATAGTTGGAATGGAAGTGAATATGAAAAATATGGCAATCTTGCCAAAGCCTTTGCTGTATTCACTTTCACGTGGAAAGGAATGCCATTAGTTTATAGTGGACAAGAAAGCCCAAACAAAAAACGCTTGGCATTTTTTGATAAGGATGCAATTGAATGGAATAACCCTTTACAGTTAGAAAAATTTTATTCATCACTTTCATTGTTGCATAAATCAAACGCCGTTGCAAATGGCGAAACATTCATTTTACCAACAAGCAACGAAAATGTTTTTGCTTTCTTAAGAAGAAAAGAGGCAGATGTTGTTCTTGTGATTTTGAACTTATCAAAACAAGATAGAGTTAAAGTTTTGATTGAAAATGATTGGTTGAAAGGCAGTTTTATTAATATTTTTTCTGGCTTGGGTTTTAGTTTTAGTAGGTCAGAAATATTTGAATTAATGAGTGGCGATTATTTGGTATATCAATCTGTTTAATGTTCTTCAACTAATAATATAAATGGCAACACGTGCAAAAGTTTATTTAATTCCTACTGTTTTAGCAGATAATGCACTGCAAACAATTCCTCAATATGTATTAAATGCAATTAAAGATTGTGCTACTTTTTTTGTTGAAAATGATAAAACAACAAGAAGATATTTTAAGCAACTTTGGAGAGAAATGGTGATTGATGATTATGAGTGGCACATCATACATAAAGCAGAAAATGAAGTGAAAATCCATTTTGCCAACGCTATAAAACAAGGTAAAACCATTGGTATTGTTAGTGAAGCAGGTTGTCCCTGCATTGCAGACCCAGGACAAATATTGATTGATGTGGCACAGCAAATGAACGCTAAAGTTGTTCCTTTAGTTGGTCCAAGCAGCATTTTATTGGCACTAATGGCAAGTGGATTGAATGGACAATCTTTTCAATTTAATGGCTATTTGCCTATAGATTCTATGGAAAGAAAAAAGAAGATTAAGGAGCTTGAACTATACTCAGCAAAACAAAACTGCACACAAATTTTTATTGAAACACCTTATAGAAACAACCAACTATTAAACGATATTTTACAATCCTGCAAAGCAGAAACAAAACTATGTGTTGCAGTAGATATAACAGCTTCAGAAGAAAATATAACTACAAAAACTGTTGAACAATGGAAGAATATGCAAGTAGATTTTCATAAACGACAAGTTATTTTTTTAATATTAGGATGATAAATTAATTGTTAATTTTTCCTATTTAACAAACATCTTATACACTATCATTTGGAAGTGATGGTTCATACTACTATTTTCGCCTCGTTAATTAATTTAATAACGCCTAAAATTTCTATTTAGATGGCAACAAAAATCCGCCTGCAAAGACACGGCAGTAAAAAGCGTCCGTTCTACTTTATAGTAGTAGCTGACTCTCGTGCCCCAAGAGATGGTAAATTCATCCAAAAATTGGGAACCTACAATCCCTTAACTGTTCCAGCAACAATTCAACTCGATCGCCAAAAGGCATTAGAGTGGTTACACAAAGGAGCACAACCAACCGATACTGTTCACAGAATTTTATCGTTTAAGGGAGTATTGTTTTTAAAACACCTTTTACGTGGTGTTAAATTAGGTTTGTTTGATGATGCTACAGCAATGGAAAAATTCCAAGCTTGGCATTCTGAACATGAAGCTAATATCGAACGCCGCAGCAACGAACACAAAAAAGCTAAACAAGCTAAAAGACACGTTCCTGTTGTGAAAAAGGTTGAAGCAGCTCCAGTAGTGGAAGTTGCTCCAGAAGTTGAAGAAACTACAGAAGGAAGTACAGAGGCTGAATAAAATAACCTCTTCAAATTAATAAAAGCCTCAGTTTTCTGAGGCTTTTGTTTTTTATTTTACCAAGCAACAAATTCAAGTTGCTTTTTTCTTTCTTTAAACTTTAAAGTTAAATTTACACAAGGCAATCTTGTAACAGGATTGAAGTTTGGATGAACATTCATCGATAAATTATTGCTTACATCAAAATCTTTCAAATGCCCGAAAACAGTAGCATCTGCAACATTTAATCCCCACACAATCAAGAACCAAAAAACAGAATAATCTCTATCTCTTCTTGCTGCATTTCGCAGGGTTTGAATAGCATTAATATCTGCACGTTGGTATTTATATTCTAAAGAATTAAATGCAGCAGAGTCAGCTTTCGTTGCTGTTGCTTGTGCGTATCTATAGCGAACGTCATAAGCAACTTTAGCTTCTTTATAAATATTATTATTGTAAATAAAAGTTATTGTTGGAATTGATAAAGCTCCATAAACAATTGGAATTTTCCAATATTCTTTATTATACGCTTGTCCCCAACCTGGCAATATTAAAGAGCGTTTTGTTGCAAGTTTTGGATTGTGTTTAGGCTTAACACTAACAGTTGTATCAGTATTTTTAAGCATTGTTGCTGGTGCTGTTTTTTGTGAAAAAGATAGCGTAGCAAATAAGCAAAATGCTAATAACAGCAAGTGTTTTGTATATATTTTATTTATTGTCAATGAATATTTTTTTTGCAAATTTATTTTAAACCAATTTATTATTGTGTTAAAAAGGCTTCCAATTTCTTGAAAGCCTTTTTGTTAAGTTATATAATTTAGTACACGCTATTTTCTTGCATACATCACTTCCTTCACAATCTTCACAGTTCTCTCAACATCAGGAATAGCAAGGGCTGCAAGGTTTGGTGCATAGTGCATTGGAGCATCAGCACTTGTTATTCTTCTAATTGGAGCATCTAAATAATCGAAGCCTTCTTTTTGAATTCTGTAGGTAATTTCACTACTTACACTTGCAAAAGGCCATTGTTCTTCAACTATCACAAGACGATTAGTTTTTTTAACGCTTTCCAATATTGTTCTCCAATCCAATGGGCGAATGGTTCTTAAATCCACAACCTCGGCACTCACGCCTTCTTTTTCCAATTCTTCAGCAGCAGCTAATGCCACTTTCATCATTTTATTATAAGAAACAATTGTAACATCTCTGCCTGCTCTTTTTACATCAGCTTTACCGATTTCAATATAATACTCTTCCTCAGGAATATCACATTTATCGCCATACATCAATTCACTTTCCATAAAAATTACAGGATCTTCTTCATAGCGAATAGCTTGTTTTAATAATCCTTTTGCATCATATCCATTACTTGGAGAAATAACTTTTAGCCCAGGAATATTTGCATAATAACTCTCAAACGCAGTGCTATGTTGAGCTCCAAGCTGACCAGCACTACCATTGCCACCTCTAAAAACAATGGGACAACTAATTTGCCCACCACTCATAGCAAGCATTTTGCTGGCAGTGTTTAATATTTGATCCATTGGTAAAACGGCAAAATTCCAGGTCATAAATTCTACAATGGGGCGTAAGCCATTTTGTGCAGCACCAACAGCAACAGCAGTAAAACCAAGTTCTGCAATGGGTGTATCAATAACTCTTTTCTCACCAAATTCAGCTAACATTCCCTGGCTCACTTTATATGCACCATTGTATTCAGCAACTTCTTCCCCCATTAAAAATACTCTTTCATCTCTTCTCATTTCCTCACTCATAGCTTCACGAAGGGCTTCTCTAAATGCAATAGAACGCATAGTAATTTGTTGTTTTGTTATGAGTGGCAAATATAGTAAGTGCCATTAAACATTCATATAAAAATAAATGAAAAATAAGCTAATAAATGTTAGTTAAGTTTCTGTCTTTACGATGTAAAAAGTAATAGCTTACGATATTTTGTTAATGGTAAATATTGTATAAGATTTATGAAATAATTTCTCCACCAAAATATGGCTGCAAAACTTTAGGAATTTTAATGCCGTCTACTGTTTGGTTGTTTTCTATTAATGCAGCATAAATTCTTGGTAATGCCAAACTACTGCCATTTAAAGAATGTGTAAACTGCATTTTACCTTCCTCATTTTTATACCTGCATTTCATTCTATTGGTTTGAAAAGCTTCAAAGTTGCTGACACTGCTCACCTCAAGCCATTTTTGCTGTGCCGTGCTATACACTTCAAAGTCGTAAGTTAATGCACTTGCAAAACTCATATCTCCACCACACAAAGCTAAAATTCTATAAGGTAATTCAAGACTTTTAATTAAACGCTCAACGTGAGCAACCATTTCATCCAGCACTTCATAGCTTTTGCTTGGCTCAACAATTTGTATGATTTCAACCTTTTCAAATTGATGTACCCTGTTTAATCCACGAACATCACTACCAAAACTTCCAGCTTCTCTTCTAAAGCAAGGAGAGTAGGCAGTCATCTTTATTGGCAAATCATTTTCCTTTAAAATAACATCTCTGTAAATATTTGTAACTGGCACTTCGGCAGTTGGAATCAAGTAAAAATTATCTGCTGTTGCATGATACATTTGACCTTCTTTATCTGGTAATTGACCAGTGCCATAAGCACTAGCTTCATTAACCATATATGGTGGAATGAATTCTGTGTAACCCTCAGCAGTATTGAAGTCTAAGAAATATTGCGACAACGCACGTTGAAACTTTGCACCCTTGCCTTTATACACAGGAAACCCACTGCCTGTAATTTTTGCACCCAACTCGAAGTCCACTAAATTGTATTGTTTAATTAACTCCCAATGTGGTTTTGCTTCAGCGTATAATGTAGGAATTTCGCCTGCTTGCTTCACGTTTATATTTTCTTCTGGGGTTTTACCAATTGGTACTTTTTCGCAAGGTAAATTGGGTAATTGAACTAATGCATCAGTTACTTTTTTTTCTAATACTTCTAATGACTCTTTATGTTTCTCTACGTCCAATTTCCAATTTCCAACTTCCAATTTTATTTGTTCGGCTTCTTCTTTTTTGCCTGTAGCCATTAGCTTGCCAATTTCTTTAGAAGCTGCATTAATCTTGGCTTGTGTATTGTCAAACTCTACCTGTGCTTTTCTACGTTCATCGTCCAAAGCAATAATTTCATCAACAAGTTCTGGTTGTTTAAAATGCTTTACTGCTAATCTTTCTTTCACAAAATTTGGATTTCCTTTTAATACACTTATCTGTAACATATCGCTATAAAAATTTTGGGCGAAGATAAGTGTTGCAATAAACCTTACAAACACAATGTAACATATATCACAAACAATATGTATTCAAAACCTTTACCTTGCACCCGTTTATGAACAAGCAAGTAAAAACTCCCAATTATTTAATAAGTGTATTAACGAATAAATGCCCACGTTGCAGAGAAGGATATTTGTTTAAATCTACAAATGCCTACGACTTGAAAAATACAGTTGAAATGAATGAAGATTGCCCTGTATGCAAGCAACCAACTGAAATAGAAGTAGGATTTTATTATGGCACAAGCTATGTAAGCTATGCTTTATCTGTAGCATTTCTTGTAGCATTTTTTGTAGCTTGGTATGTCATCATTGGCTTTTCAATTAACGATAATAGATTGTTTTGGTGCTTAGGTTCAAGCATTGCAGGAATCATTTTATTACAACCTTTATTGATGCGTTTAAGCAGAAGTATGTGGCTAAGCTGGTTTGTAAAATTTGACGCAAATTGGAAAAATCACGAACTAATACAACCAGAAAGAATGATTAAATCTGACTAAAATATTATTTCATTTTCTCTTAACACATAAAGTTTGGTTCTCATTTTTATTCTTCTATTTTTGCGAACTAACATTTGTTAGTTAAAATAAAAATATGAATTTTCAACAGTCAGAACTTACACAACAGGTAGCACAAATTGCAAGAGATTTTGCAATAAAACACATCAAACCACACTTGATGGAGTGGGACGAAAGTCAAGAATTTCCAGTACATATTTTTAAAGAATTAGGTAAGTTAGGAATGATGGGTGTAATTGTTCCAGAAGCCTATGGTGGCACAGGTTTGAGCTATTTTGAATACAATGCAATTATTCAGGAAATATCACAAGTTTGTGGTTCTATTGGGTTAAGTGTTGCTGCACATAATAGTCTATGCACCAACCATATTTTAACTTTTGGCAATGAAGAACAAAAGAAAAAATATTTGCCAAAACTTGCAACAGCAGAACATATTGGTGCTTGGGGGTTAACAGAACCAAACACAGGCAGCGATGCAGGAAATATGCAAACGACAGCTGTTCGTGATGGTGATAGTTGGATTTTAAATGGAACAAAAAGTTGGATTACTCACGGTAAAAGTGGAGACATTGCAGTTGTGGTAACAAGAACAGGTGAACCACGTGCAAAAAATAATTCTACAGTGTTTGTTGTTGAAAGAGGAACTGAAGGTTTTAAGGCTGGTAAAAAAGAAAATAAATTAGGTATGCGTGCCAGCGAAACCTGCGAAATGATTTTTGATAATTGCAGAATCAGCGATGCAAACAGATTAGGTGAAGTAGGTGATGGATTTAAACAAGCAATGAAAATTTTAGATGGTGGTCGTTTGTCAATTGCAGCATTATCTGTTGGTATTGCTAAAGGTGCTTACAATGCTGCATTGCAATACTCTAAAGAACGTCATCAATTTGACCAACCCATATCAAGCTTTCAAGGCATTAGTTTTAAGTTGGCTGATATGGCTACAGAAATTGCTGCTGCCGATTTGTTATTACTAAAGGCTTGTGATATGAAAGAGCGAGGTGAGAAGGTAACTTTATCTGGAGCTATGGCGAAATATTATGGAAGTGAAGTTTCTGTAAGAGTAAGTACAGAAGCTGTTCAAATATTTGGTGGCTATGGCTACACAAAAGATTTTCCTGTAGAAAAATTTTATAGAGATTCAAAACTTTGTACGATAGGCGAGGGGACGAGTGAAATTCAAAAGCTCGTTATCGCAAGAGAAATATTAGGATAAAAAATAAGATGGAGAACCACTATAAAAATACCCCATAATTTTAATTGTGGGGTATTTTTTGTAAAGCTATTATTAGAATTTTAAACCTGAAAAACACCCATCTTAAATTCTTCAATATTGGGGTTGTTATTGGCTGCTTTTATTGCTTCGCTAATGTATAAACGAGTTTCAATTGGATTAATAATTTCATCAACCCAAAGCCTTGCTGCTGCATAGTATGGCGATGTTTGCTTATCGTATCGTTGCATTATTTCATCCAACAATTTCTTTTCGTCTTCGGCACTCACTTCCTTGCCTTTTGCCTTTTCACTTGCCACCTGAATTTGCAATAAAGTTTTAGCAGCACTGCCTCCACCCATTACAGCAATTTTTGCACTTGGCCACGCATAAATAAATCGTGGGTCATAAGCTTTGCCACACATTGCATAATTGCCAGCACCATAACTATTGCCTGTTATAATGGTTATTTTTGGAACAACAGAATTGCTTACTGCATTTACCAACTTTGCTCCATCTTTTATAATGCCACTATGTTCACTACGACTGCCAACCATAAAGCCAGTAACATCTTGCAAGAAAATTAGTGGTATCTTTTTTTGATTGCAATTCATAATAAAACGTGCAGCTTTATCGGCACTATCATTATAAATTACACCCCCAATTTGCATTTCTCCTTTGGCTGTTTTTGAAATCAATCGCTGGTTAGCAACAATGCCTACAGCCCAACCATCAAGCCTGGCATAGCCACACATAATTGTTTTACCATAGTCTTGTTTAAACTCATCAAAACTGGTTGTTCCATCTTCATTGGCATCAACTATTCTTTCAATAATTTCAGCAACATTGTATGGCTTCAAGTTATTTTCACCCATTATACCATAAATTTCTTCAGGGTTTTTGCTTGGTTCAAAAGCCTTGCTACGGTTGAATCCTGCTTTATTGGTATCTCCAAGTTTGCTGAATATTTTTTTTATATGGTCTAAACATTCCTGCTCTGTTTTAAATTTATAATCTGCAATACCACTTATAGAATTATGTGTTGTTGCACCACCCAAAGTTTCATTATCAATATCTTCACCAATAGCAGCTTTTACTAAATAGCTACCTGCTAAAAAAATGCTTCCATTGCCTTCAACCATCAAAGTTTCATCACTCATTATGGGTAAGTAAGCACCACCTGCAACACAAGCACCCATTACTGCTGCAATTTGTGTAATACCCATTGCACTCATTTTGGCATTGTTTCTAAATATTCTACCAAAATGTTCCTTATCTGGAAAAATTTCATCTTGCATTGGTAAAAAAACACCTGCACTATCTACCAAATAAATAATGGGTAAATGGTTTTCCATTGCAATTTCTTGCAACCTTAAATTCTTTTTACCAGTTATTGGAAACCAAGCACCAGCTTTTACAGTTTGGTCGTTGGCAACAATCATACATTGCCTGCCACTTACATAACCCACGCCAGCAACAGTTCCTGCTGCAGGGCAACCACCTTGCTCTTCATACATTTCATAGCCTGCAAAAGCACCAATTTCTATAAAGGTTGAATCTTTGTCAATTAAATATTCTATGCGTTCACGGGCAACAAGTTTGTTACGCTCGTGTTGCTTTTCAATAGATTTTTTTCCACCACCCAATTTTATTTTATCAAACTTTTGTTGCCTGTCACTCCACAATATTTTCATCCAATCTTCATTTTTATTTGCCTCCATATTTGCCATACTTACAAGTGTTAGTTTTGCAAATATATAGATGATAATATTTGATTGAGAGATGATATATATTTGATGATAATAGATAAAAATTTTAACAACAATGCATATTGATTTTACATTATACCTTGAAGAAGCAGCACAAGTAAGCGTTGCATTTGTAATGGGTGCTATTATTGGTGTTGAACGAGAATTTAGAAGCAAACCTGCCGGTTTTAGAACAATGATTTTAATTTGTGTAGGCAGTTGCTTATATACTATTATCTCAAAAGAAAGCAGCACTTCAAGTCCAGATAGAATTGCCAGTAATATTGTTACAGGTGTTGGTTTTATTGGTGCTGGCGTTATTTTTAAAGAAGGATTAAGTGTTAATGGTTTAACTACTGCTGCTTTGATATGGATTACTGCTGCTTTAGGAATGGCAATTGGTTATCATAATTATCCATTGGCAATTGTGGTGTGCAGTATGGTTGTGGTTACATTGTTTGTGCTTGAACCTATTCAACGTTTTATTAATAAACTGCATCGTGTAAAGGATTACAGAATAAAAACCAATAATGTAAATGAAAATTTTAAGGACGAATT
>JANYEP010000178.1 GCA_025363075.1 Chitinophagaceae bacterium
AAAAAACTTGGGTCGCCAGTACCTTGAATATAAATATCTGAATCGTTCTCTGCATATTCCAACCCCAACAAACTATCTCCTAAATATTTCATAGCTGCATAACAAGTAGCAATTTTTGTGTTGCTTGCTGGGACAAAATATTTATTGCCTTGATAGTTGTATAAATATGTATTTGTTGCAAGTTCATAAACACAAATACCAACGTGGGCATTATTAATAATAGGATCTTCAAGTAATGATGGTTGTTGAGTTGCAGTGTGTATTGTATCTTTTTTTGTTACTGCTATTTGCTGGTTGTTTATATGCTTGGTGGCACTGCAAGAAGATAAAATAATTAATAAGAAAATGGAAGATAATATCAACACTATTTTGTTCATATAAATGCTTTAAACATAACAAATGTATGTTTCAATAAAATCTATTTTAACTTAAAATTCTTTTTATGTTGCAAACGCCTATTTTTGAAATATGGTAGAACAAAAATTGAGCATTGCCTCCTTGCAACATCAACAATCTTCTAACATCGCCACACAACTTATTGCCGAAATTGGTCATCATCACATTGCATTAATCGTTAAAGATGATAAAAATATTCAGGCATTTGAGTTGTATGAAATTAAAAACAATCAAGGCGATTGGGAAGGCATATTAACTGCAACTGCTAATTTCAGCAAATTGCTTAACAACACATATAGCAGCAACACAATTTACCTAAACCTTTCTGAAGCATTGATTGTACCTGCCGAAAAGTTTAGACAAGAAAGTATGGAACCATATTTAGCAGCTGTTTATGGTAACGAAAATGATTATAAATGCGAAGCAGATATTATTGAAATTCCTACCAAACCAGCAACTATTTATCGTTTTTCAACTAAGCTGAACGAAGCCATAGCAAAGCGTTTCAGCACTTATAAATATAAACATACATACACCAAAATTTTAGAAAGTGTTTTAGGAAATGATAAAATGTTGATGGAAATGTTGAAGGTACAGTTTTACGAAAAAACAATGCTTGTAACTGTAATTTATGGTAATAAATTAATGTTGATGCAAAGCTATCCTTACAGCAGTCCAGAAGACATAATTTACTATTTATTAAACATTGTGCAAGAGTTTAGCTTGAATGTAAAAAGCACGCCAGTGGAGGTTTCTGGAACATTAGATATAGCTTCAAGACATTTTGAATTATTAGAAAATGTATTTGGAAGATTGTCTCTTGAAACTGTTGCAACTGATAGTATTTTTAAAGAGCATTTAAACGTTGCAAATGCACATTTCTATACGCCATTTATTAACCTTGGTTTATGAGAATAATCTCTGGAACATTGGGTGGAAGAAGAATAAATCCACCAACAAATATGCCTCTCACACGCCCTACAACTGACATTGCCAAAAGCGGTTTGTTTAATATATTGCAAAATAAAATTGATTTTGAAGACATCAAAACGCTTGATTTATTTGGTGGTACAGGTTGCATTAGCTACGAACTTGCATCTCGTGGGGCGGATGATTTAACTATTGTTGAAAAAGACAATGCAATGTTTTCCTTTATTAAAAAAAATATTGAAATACTGAAAATTGAGAACACCAAGTTATTAAAAATGGATGTATTTTCTTACCTTAAAACTTGCAACGAACAATTTGATTTTATTTTTGCAGGACCGCCTTATGCACTTGGTACAATTGATGAATTGCCTAAAATAATTATTGAGCAAAACTTAATTGCCGACGATGGTTTTTTTGTGTTGGAACACACGCCACGCAATGCTTACGAAAAATTTAAAGGATTTAGCTTCGTTAGAAATTATGGAACAACCTTGTTTAGTTTTTTTGAACCACTAAACCCAGAAGTTGAATAAAAATAAATGTCAATTTTCAAATCCTAAATCTTCAAATTTTTTATATGCCTCGCCCACAACAAAATGAATTTGCAAGTTTTTATGCAAAATATATTGCACTTGCAACTGGAGAAAACATAAGTGAAGTTATCCAAAATCATAGTGCTGCAATTAATGAATTTTACAATAGTCTACCTGAATCAAAAGCAGACTACGCATATGCTTTAGGCAAATGGACCATTAAAGACTTATTGCAACATCTGATAGATGCAGAACGAGTTTTTATTTATCGTGCTACTCGTTTTGCACGAAAAGATAGTCAAGGTTTATTGGGTTTTGAAGAGAACGATTATGCTGCAAATGCCAATGTTAGCAAAAGAACTTTGCAAGGCTTAAAAGATGAATTAACTGCATTAAGAAAATCAACAGACTTATTTCTTGAAAGCCTTGATGAGCAACAGTTACAACAAATTGGCTCTGCAAACAACAATCCTGTTTCTGTAAATGCGATTGCATTTATTGTTTTCGGACATTTACTTCATCATAAAAATATTATTGAAGAAAGATATTTATAAGCAATAACGCTTACTTTAGCTATTCATTTGAAAACCTACAACAATGGCTTATTTAATTGCCGATAGTGGTTCTACAACTTGCGAATGGTGCTTGATTAGCGATAAAAAAAATAAGAAATTTTCAACCATTGGCGTTAGTCCATATTTTCTCTCACAGCAACAAATTACTGATTTATTTTCAACAGCTGTTTTGTCAAAAACAAAACAAGAAAACATAGATGCTATTTATTTTTATGGCACGGGTTTAAGCAATATTGAAAATGTAAAAATTATTAAGGCTTCTATCAAAACAGTTTTTCCAAAAGCTGCAATTGAAATCAATACTGATATGCTGGGAGCAGCACGCTCTCTGCTTTTACAGCAAAAAGGAGTTGCCTGTATTTTAGGAACTGGTAGTAATGCTGCATATTATGATGGAAAAAAAATAACAAAAAACAGCCCAGGTTTAGGCTATGTTTTAGGAGATGAAGGTAGTGGTGCCTATTTGGGCAAAAAAGTATTGCAGCATTATTTATACAATACTTTTGATGAAGAACTAAAGGCAAGTTTCGATGCACGCTTCAACACCACCAAAGACGAGATTTTAAACAAAATTTACAAGCAGCCCTTAGCCAATAAATATTTGGCTTCTTTCTGCATTTTTTTATCGGAGAATCGTGGGCATTTTATGATTGAAAATATTATAGAAGATGGCTTGCACGATTTCATTTTTCAACACTTATATAAGTTCAGGGAGAGTTGGCAATATCCCATAAGCTTCACTGGTAGTGTGGCTTTTGCGTTTAAAGATGTGATACAAGAAATATGCAATATGTATGAATTGCAAGTAGGTAAAATTTCTAAGCAACCAATGGATGGACTGATTAAATTTCATCTAAAATAAAGCCATTTGTTTTGGCTTGGCAATCTTTATTTCTTCTACAATATTTTGATTTTTTATTGTAAAAATTTCTGTAGCACTATATCTATCAGCTACAATTATTTTTGTTTTATCAGCATATTTTTCAAACAATGCTTTAGCAATTTGTGGAGAATTATTTTCCTTAGATAAATGCGATAGGATTAGATGCGATAAATTTTTCGAGCGATGGTTGATAAATAAATCAACTGCCTGTTTATTTGATAAATGTCCTTCGCTTCCACGAATCCTGTTTTTTAAATGCAAAGGATAACCGCCATTTTCCAGCATTTCATCATCATAATTCGATTCTAAAAAAGCAGCGTCACATTTTTTAAAATAATGTGTAAGGTTATCGCAAACAGTTCCTATGTCTGTAAATATTCCAACAGTAATATCATTATAACTAACAACAAAACTATGTGGGTCAGCAGCATCGTGTTGCTTTAAAAATGGTGTAATCAACAATTCGCCAATTGCAATAGAACTGTTTGCAGTAAAGGGTTTCGAGAGATGCTTAATTAGTTTTAATTTTTTTGCAGTAGCATCTGTAATGTAAATTGGCAAGTGATATTTATGAGCCAACGTAGCAACGCCTTTGATATGGTCTGTATGCTCGTGAGAAACAAAAATGGCTTTTACTTTTTTAATATCAAGCCCAAGTTTTTTCATTCTTATTTCAGTTTCTCTGCACGAAATACCAACATCAATCAATACTGCATCTGTGTTATTACCCACGTAATAGCAATTTCCATTACTGCCAGAATTGATTGAAGTGATATATAAAGCCATATTGAAACAAAGAAAACTATTTTGCAATTATTTATTTGAGTTGGTGAATAAATAATTTTCGTAAATATTCTCACAAGACATCAACAAAAAGCCCTCAAATTTTTTACCCTTATTTTTGCCAATTACAATTGAAAGAAAATGGCTAAGAAAGAAATATTACATTGTTCATTTTGTGGCAGACCCAGAGAAGAAGTTAAGATTTTAATTGCGGGTCAAGAAAGCCACATTTGTGAGGGTTGTGTAGAACACGCACAAGAAATTGTGCAACAAGAATTGGAACTTGGTGGACTTGATAAAAAAGGAAATCCCAACAAAAAATTAGTGGTAAAAAAGCCTAAGGAAATCAAAGCTTTTCTTGACCAATACATTATTGGGCAAGATGATGCTAAGAAGATACTTGCTGTTGCTGTTTACAATCACTTTAAAAGAATTGTGCAAAAGCCAAAAGCAAATGATGATGAAGTAGAAATAGAAAAAAGCAACATCATTATGGTTGGTGAAACAGGAACTGGTAAAACTTTGTTAGCTAAAACAATTGCTAAAATGTTGAACGTTCCTTTTGCAATAGTTGATGCCACTGTGTTTACAGAAGCTGGCTATGTTGGCGAAGATGTTGAAAGTATGCTAACCCGTTTGTTGCAAAATTGCGACTACGATGTTGCTGCTGCTGAGCAAGGAATTGTGTTTATTGATGAGATAGATAAAATTGCCAGAAGACAAGATAACCCTTCAATTACAAGGGATGTGAGTGGTGAAGGTGTGCAACAAGGTTTGCTTAAAATGCTTGAAGGAACTGAAGTTTTGGTACCACCTCAAGGCGGGAGAAAACACCCTGATCAAAAGATGATAAAAGTAAATACTGCAAATATTTTATTTATTTGTGGTGGTGCTTTTGATGGCGTAAATCAAATTATTGCAAGAAGAATTAATACTAATGCAATTGGTTTTAATGTGAACAAAGAATTGCAGAATTATCAACGTCAAAATTTGCTGCAATTTGTAAATGCACAAGACATTAAAACTTTTGGCATTATTCCAGAGTTGCTGGGTCGTTTGCCTATCATTACCTACCTCAACCCTTTGGATGCAGAAACATTAAGGAGTATTTTAACAGAACCAAAAAATTGTTTGGTAAAACAATACACAAAACTTTTTGATCTTGAAGATATTAAACTTGAGATAGAGCCTGCTGTACTTGATTTTATGGTAGAAAAAGCTCTTGAATATAAATTGGGTGCAAGAGGGTTACGCAGCATTTTTGAAACCATTTTAACTGAAGCAATGTTTGAAATGCCAGGAGGAAAAGAAACCAGTTTTTTACTTACTGCTGAATACGCAAAAAATATGTTTGAAAAAAGCAAGATGAGTATGCTGAAAGTAGCGTAAACATTGATTTTTTTATTAGTTTTATATGATACAAGTTGGAAATTACAATACATTAAAAATAATCAGAACCGTTGATTTTGGTGTTTATTTGGAAGATGAAGGTGATGGTATTTTATTGCCAAAACGTTTTGTGCCAGCAGGTGCAAAAGTTGGCGATGTACTTCGTGTATTTATTTATCACGATGGCGAAGGTCGCCTGATTGCTACAACACAACAACCAAAAGGGGTTGTGGGTGATATTGTAAAATTGAGGGCAAGAACAGTAACACCACACGGTGCTTTTTTAGATAATGGTTTAATGAAAGACGTGTTTGTACCAAGGGTGAAGCAAGTAAATGAAATGGTTGCCAATGAAGAATATCTTGTAAAGATTGATATTGATAAAGTGAGTGGCAGAATGGTTGCAACGGAAAAGTTAGACGCATTTTTAAGCAACGAAACCCTTACTGTTAAAGAGCTTGACATTGTTGATTTAATTATTTACAGAAAAACAAATATTGGTTTTGTTGTTATTATTAACAACCAACATTTAGGGGTTTTACACAATAACGATATTTATAAAAAAATATATATTGGCAATAATTTGCCAGGTTTTATAAAAAAGATTTATCCAGAGGATGCCACTTCAAAGCTTCGCTTTAAAATAGATGTTGCTTTGGGTAAACCTGGGTACAATCGTGTGGAAGATGAAACTGAAAAAGTGCTTCGACTGCTCACTGAAAACGATGGTTATTTACCTTATCACGATAAATCTGAGCCTGAGGTCATTTATTCTTTTTTTGGAATGAGTAAAAAAACATTTAAAATGACTACTGGTACTTTGTTTAAACAAAGGAAAATTGCACTTGAAAAACTTGGTATTAGATTGGTGAAATAACTATCCACATAAAATAAATTCTACTAAATAAAACAGCCTTGATGATTTATCAAGGCTGTTTTATTATATGAAATATGTAAGTAAAATATTTCTATTCTACTATCAATTTTTTAGTAACTCTTCCTTTATTAACCATCACATTTACCAAATAAACTCCCTTTGCCAAATCAGAAATGTCGAGTGTGGTATTAGTCGTATTTAAAGATTGTATTTTTAGTTGTTTGCCATACAAGTCAGTAACTATAATAGTTCCAACACCTAATAATTTATCAATTTGAATAGTTGTTACAGAATGTGCTGGATTAGGATAAATATTAATGTCAACTAAATCCTTACTATTAAACTTAACCGTCTTCATTTCAGACAAGCTGAATTTGCCATTCATATCCACTTGTTTAAGGCGGTAATAATTTGTTCCTGCAAATGGATTGTAATCAACAAGGCTATAGCTGTTGGTTTGCGTGCTATTTCCTTTAGCATCAACAATGCCAATGCTTATAAATATTTTACCATCAATACTTCTTTGAACTTCAAAATTCTTGCTGTTGATTTCCGTTGAAGTAGTCCATTTAAGCATTACGTTTTCATTGCTTTTCTCAGCAGTAAAGCTACTCAACACTACAGGTACAGTTGTTACAAACACATTTATAATAGCAGCATTTGAAGAACATCCATTGGCATTTACTGCTACCACAGAAACATAACCACTTGTTGCACTATGTGCAAAATCAATGGTGATTGATGATGAGCCATTGCCATTTATGGTTGCTCCTACACCACTGTAAGACCATTGATAATTTACAACTCCTAAAACTGTTGAGCAACTATACGCAACGTTTGTTTGCCCACCCATAATAGTGGATGTTGAGTTTACAATAGTTGGTGCAGAAGTAGATAACCCTGCTGCAACGTTAAGGTTTAAAACTGCCGTGCTATCGCAAACATTATCATAAGTAGTGGTTGAATAATAATATGTGCCTGCTGTGCTGTATGAGTTACCATTCCAACTATAAGGCACTTGATTTGAACAAACTGTTGTTGAAATATTTTCTTTCACAACATTCTTTGTTAAAATGATTTTTACTGTTTGTTCACAAGGGATAATAGCACCTGAATCTCTCATTGGTTTAATCCATAAAAATAATTCACTTGGATAGTTGATGGTATAAATTACTGGATTCAAGTTTGGCGAACCATAGTTGCCAATACCCAATGGACGATTGAGGTTTTGATGGTTTCTTTTAATATCCATTAGTGAAAAGCCTTCTCCCCAAAGTTCTATTCTTCTTTGCAATAGAATTTCATTTAACAAAGCAGTATCACTCAATGTTGCTGCTGAATAATTGGGATTACGTGTTGTAATTAGTGTTTCTAATACCGCTCTCGATTGAATATCATTTCCCATTTTTGTTAATGCCTCAGCTTCTATTAGATACATTTCGGCAGTTCGCATATACACATAATCACCTGCAAAATTTGATGAGATAGCCCATCGAAATTTTAGTTGATTGTAAACAGGTGAACTTGTAGTAGGTAGTGTATGTCCAGTAATTGCCTGTGTATATACTCCATTGGTAGGGGCTAAACTTGCAGCTTGTTGAAAAACAGTTTTTCTAACATCGCCAACAGGTATTGTGTCATACAAAGCCTTGGTTATTTTCTTTTTTTGACCAAGTTGTGCATAACCAGATTGATTTGCATCCATATGTGAAAAAAAACTGGCATACCCAGTTGCATTATTTGTATCTATGTATGAACCCCATATCCATTCTGGGTTTGTAATTGAATTAAAGCCATTCTTATATTGAGATGCACTCATTAAATGATTTGCTCCCATTGAAGTGTAGGCGTTATGTGCATATAGTGCAGCATTACTCCAGTCATTCATTAACAATGCAATTCTTGCCTTGAATCCATACACAACACTAATGCTAAAGGCAGTTCTATCGCTAAAGGTTTTATTACTCAAAAGCGTTTCGGCATTTGATAAATCTGATAACATAAAATTATAAATATCCTGAACAGATTGGTCAACATTTTGTAAAGCTTGAAATTCTTTTATAATAGGAAAACCAGATAATGTTGTATTGCCATAATATGATTGTTGATAGTAGTTAATAAGGTAGTAATAGCAATATGCCCTCAACCCATAGCATTGCCCTTTTATTTTTTCTTTATCTGTAGTTGAATACTGTGTTGTTGAATCTATAGCTTCCAATATGCCCCTAATGGTATATAACATATCATAATACCTTCTTCTCACAAAATCAGGTCTTCTATAATTATTAGGGTTTCTTGTTTCGAGATATTGGTAGTCGCCTTGAAACCAGCCGTAGCCAATTGAATGAATAACCATATCATTACCCATTAAGTCATTACTGATATCATTGGACTTTTGCCCGAAATTGTGATGTTGCCCCAAAATTGAACCATAGTTATAAGCATATAACTGCTTATATAAATAGTTCACTTTAGTGTTTAGCACAGCAGTATCTGAGCTATAGAAATAAGTGGCTTGTCCATCATAGGTTTTTTGATAATAAGTTCCAGGTGCACCATAAACCACTCCATTTACATTGTAAGGGAAAAGAGAATAACAAGCCGAGTCTTTTTGTGTTGCTGTATCTGCATTGTTTATTAACGAAAAAGTTGCTGTAGCAAAACTATCGCAACCATATACATTTTTAAATAGCAAGCTATAAACACCTGCGGTATCAATTTTTTTACCTCCTAAATAAAACGGAATTTGGTTTTGGCAAGCACTAAAACTACCACTACCAAAAGAGTAAGTACCAATATAAAAAGTAACTGAATAACTAGTGCTTGGCGTTACTGCTGCATATGAATTTTCATCTGCCCTAACGCTATCTAGTGTGTAAGTAATAGCTCCAACGGTATTTGTATTTACAATTACTTCAACTTCAGAAGTATTGTTAGCGGTTGTTATTGTTTGTTGTAATCCATTGTTGATATGGTACATAAATGTGAAAGTAGAATCACTTACAAACTGACTAGTTTCTCTGAAAAAAATTTTTACGTTCGGAGTAAACTGGCAATATTTATTGCCACCAAAATAATAAATATCTCCATCCTGGCTTTTTGCTAAATTAGGAATAGTAAGTGTTGTAAGGAGAATAATGACAAGTGTGCTAAATGTTTTTCTCATAATTTTTAGTTTAGTTTCTACAATGTGTATATAGTTATCATATAGACAATTAAAATGAAGATTTTGTTGCAAGAGTTTTAAATATTTTTTTATTCAATTGTTAAATAAAAATTTCAAAGCGTTTTTAACATTTTTATTTTATGGAATCAAAAGAGTTTAGCATTTAATTTTTAAACAAATAAAAATGCTAAAACTACTCAACATTTTTCTATCATTTGTTATCTGTATTTCTTGCAATAATATTTCGGCAGAAAACAAAAAAGAAACTGTTAACAATAAAATTGTACTTCCTACAAAAATTTGTGAAATACCTTTACCTAAAGGGTTTGAAAGGATGAAGTGTGATAAAAATAGCTTCGCTTATTTTCTGCAACATTTTAAATTAAATGCAGACAATACAGTTTATTACTATGATCGAGCCAAGAAAACAAATCAATCTTCACATTACGCAGTATTGGACATTGCTATTGGCAAAAAAGATTTGTTGCAATGTGCAGATGCAATAATGTATTTAAGAGCAAAATATTTTTTTGATAGAAAGGAATATGATAAAATCGAATTCAAGAGTGGAAATACTGTTTTCAATTTTGCAACACTTTTAAAGCAATCAGAATTTACAAGCACAGAAAAAGCATTTGAATATTACATTGAAAATGTTTTTGCAAATTGTGGCTCTTACAATTTGGCAGATATGCTACACACTAAACAGAATTTTGATGAGCTTAATATTGGTGATGTGTTTGTGAAAGGTGGTAGCCCAGGACACGCAATGATTGTAGTTGATGTGGCAATCAATAAGCAAACGAAAGAAAAAATTTATTTGCTGGCACAAGGTTTTATGCCTGCCCAAAGTGTGCATATTGTTATTAATCCTAACGATGAAAAATTATCTCCTTGGTATAAAGTGGACAAAAAAAATGCAATAAATACCCCAGGTTACATCTTTAGCATAAATAATTTAAAAGAGTGGTGATACACTAATATGTAAAGTCATAAACTAATTCCTTCAAAGCCCTATTTTCGCTGCCTAATACAATCAATTGAGCAATCCATCGGTAGCAATCGTTATTCTTAATTTCAATGGCAGTAGTTATTTGCAAAAATTTCTACCCTTTGTTTTAGCATCAACCTATACTAACAAAAAGGTTGTTGTTGCAGACAATGCTTCAAGCGATGATTCGGTTAAAGTGTTACAAGAAAAATTTCCTGAAGTTCAAGTTATTGTCAACAAGCAAAATGATGGTTTTGCTGGTGGTTATAATTGGGCATTAAATCTTGTTGAAGCCGATTATTTTGTGTTGCTAAACAGCGATGTGGAAGTTACACCCAATTGGATTGAGCCTATTATTGAACTGATGGAAGGTGATGCAATTATTGCAGCTTGCCAACCAAAGTTACTGTCGTATAGCAATCGAAATATGTTTGAATATGCAGGTGCAAGTGGCGGTTTTATTGACTTTTTAGGTTATCCTTTTTCTCGTGGTCGTGTGTTTGATATTTTAGAGGAAGATAAAAAGCAATTTGAAAATGCTACTCCAATTTTTTGGGCAACTGGTGCAGCAATGTTTGTGAAAGCCAATATTTTCAGGGATTGCAAAGGATTTGATGAACGTTTTTTTGCTCATCAGGAGGAGATAGACTTATGCTGGAGAATGCAATTGAAAGGATATAAAATTTATGTGTGTCCTGCAAGTGTTGTATATCACGTTGGTGCAGGTACGCTTCCTCGTGGGGGTAGAAAAGTTTTTTTAAATTTCAGAAACAATTTATGGATGCTTTCTAAAAATTTGCCTGTTCACGAAAAAATTTGGAAACTTCCTTTTCGTTTTATTTTAGATGGAATATCTGCGTGGAAAGGATTGTTGCACGGCGATAAAAGTTTTTTTATTGCTATTTATAAAGCCCATAAATCTGTGGTAAAAAGTTGGTTTGTTAATGAGCCTAAAGCATCAAAAAACAGAAAGCCATTAAGCAGTTTGCAAGGTGTTCACAACAAAAGTATTGTTTGGAAACACTTTATAAAAGGTGTTAAAAGCTTTAATGAAATAATGAAGTAAGAGGCTTGAGATATTATACTAAACTACTAATTATCCCAGCTCTGGATACAAAACAAACTGACTCATAAATTCATTCACTTCTTTTTTTAATGATGCCAATTTTGTTGCATCATCAGCATTCATAAGTGCTGCATCAATTTTATCTACCACAAAAGTCATATCATTCTCTTTCATTCCACGAGTAGTAATGGCAGCTACGCCAAAGCGAATGCCACTTGTTACAAATGCACTTTTATCATCATAAGGAACCATATTTTTATTGGCAGTAATATCGGCTTCGCCCAATACATTTTCAGCTTTTTTGCCACTGATATTTTTATTACGTAAATCAATTAACATTAAGTGATTGTCTGTTCCTCCACTAATAATATTATAATCTCTTTTCACAAACTCAGTAGCCATAGCTTGTGCATTGCTTTGCACTTGCTTTGCGTAAACTGTAAATTCATCAGTTAATATTTCGCCAAAAGCAATTGCCTTTGCAGCAATCACGTGTTCCAATGGCCCCCCTTGAGTACCAGGAAAAACAGCCATATCAATCAAGTTGCTCATCATTCTTACATTACCTTTCACATCTTTTAAACCAAAAGGATTTTCAAAATCTTTACCCATCATAATGACTCCACCACGTGGACCACGAAGTGTTTTGTGAGTAGTAGAAGTTACAAAATGGCAGTGTTCAAAAGGACTGCTTAATAAACCTTTTGCAATTAATCCTGCTGGGTGTGCAATATCTGCCCAAACAAAAGCACCAATTTCATTTGCCACGGCACGAATTCTTTTATAATCAATATCTCTGCTATATGCACTTGCACCACAAATAATCAATTTAGGTTTTACACTTTTTGCTTTAGCTTCTAACTCTTCATAATCTATTAAACCTGTTTCTTTTTTTACTGTGTAAAAATTTGGTTGATATAATTTACCACTAAAATTTACAGGGCTTCCGTGTGTTAAATGCCCACCCATACTCAAGTCTAAACCAAGTATTGCATCACCAGGCTGAAGAATAGCCAACATCAATGCAGCATTGGCTTGAGCTCCACTATGAGGTTGCACATTAGCATATTCAATATCAAAAATTTGTTTCAATCTATCAATGGCAAGTTGTTCTGTTTGGTCAACAATTTCGCAGCCACCATAATACCTTCTTCCTGGATAACCCTCTGCATATTTATTAGTCATTACACCTCCCATTGCTTGCATTACTTGCAACGATGTAAAATTTTCGCTGGCAATTAATTCTATTCCTCTTCTTTGTCTTTCAAGCTCTTTGTTTATTAGGTCGAATACTAAAGTATCTCTTTGCATTGTTTTATTGTTTGTGGCAAAAATAGTAGATAGGATTTAAAGAAAAGGATTTGTAAATTGTAAAAAACAAAATAGCCCACAATTTAGGTTGTGGGCTATTTGATAGTAATGATTTATATCGCTATACTTCTTTTTTTAACTCCAAATATTTTAAAAATTCATCTCGCTTTTCAGCTTGTTGAAACATTCCACCATAGTAAGAAGTAATGGTGGTACTAGTGTTATCTTTAACACCACGACTAGCAACACATAAATGTTTTGCATCTATTAAAACAGCTACATCGCTTGTTCCTAAAACATTCTCAAGCTCTTTACCTATCTGCATTGTAAGGCGTTCTTGCACTTGTGGTCTTTTGGCAAAATAATCAACAATTCTATTTAGTTTACTCAACCCAATTACTTGTCCATTGTTTAGGTAAGCTATGTGTGCAATACCCATTATTGGCACAAAATGATGTTCGCAATAAGTATAAAACGATATGTTTTTTTCTACCAACATTTCATTGTACTTGTACTTATTTTCAAACATCGAAATGCTTGGTTTATTAGCTGGATTCAAGCCTTGAAAAACCTCTTTAACATACATTTTTGCAACACGTTTTGGTGTACCTTTTAAGCTATCGTCATTCAAGTCTAAGCCCAATGTTTGCATAATAGCTTCAAAATACTTTGCAATTTCTTCAATTTTTTCTTCATCATTTTTTACAAAAGCATCCTCACGCAAAGGCGTGTTGTAGCAAGACGAAACGTGATCGTTACCTTGCTCATCAATTTCAATATCGCTTAGTTCAATTTTGTTATGCGGGATATTTAACATAATTTCTTTCTGTTTCGTGAAGAGTAATTTTTAAATCAAGTGCTGCATCTATGCTTGGTCTTAGTAAATTGTATATTACCACAACTATATTCTCAGCTGTAGGATTTAAATTTTTAAATTCAACAGTATCAAGATTCAAATTTTTATGGTCAAATCTTTTTTTCACGACTTCATTAATTAAATCGCTCAACAATTTCATATCCATCACATAGCCTGTAACAGCATCAGGCACACCAACAACTTTAACAATAATTTCATAATTATGACCATGAAAATTTTTGTTGCTGCATTTACCAAACACTGTTGCATTGTGTTCATCTGTCCACGAAGGATTGTACAATTTGTGAGCAGCGTTAAAATGCTCCTTTCTATATACGGCTACTTTATTCATTAAGATTTATATATCGCAATTACTACTGAGGCAAAAGTGTGTTGCACAAATAGCAATATTTTAGTGAGTTTAATGGAACACAAAAATAACAGAACTATACAAAATATTCTTTCATCACAAATTATATTTTCTAAAAAAGCAAATCGGTTACATTCGCATATTCTGTTGATTTAAAAACTAAAATGATGAAAAAAATATTGATTTATTTATTACTTGCACCATTGTTTGGCATATCTCAAACCAAACAAATAACCCTTGAGGATATTTACAAAAAAGGAATTTTTAAAGCTGAAACTGTGCAAGGTTTTAATAGTATGAAAGATGGGAAATATTACACAGAAACTGTTGCAAGTGGCATTGTGAAAAAAAGTTTTGAAACTGGCTTGACCATCGATACCATTGTACAAAGTAGTGATGTTAGAAACGAAAAAGGAATTAATTTAGGACTTAATGATATTGCTTGGAGTAATGATGAAAAGAAAATTTTGGTATTTAAAGATAGAGAATTTATTTATAGAAGGAGCAGCAAAGCCATTACTTATGTTTATGATATTGCTACAAAAAAATCTGCCATAGTTGATGCAGAAAAAATACTTCACGCAACATTTTCACCTGATGGAAAACAAGTTGCTTTTGTAAAAAATAATAATCTCTTTGTAAAAAATATTGCTGCAAATAAAACCACTCAAATAACAAATGATGGTAAATGGAACTACATCATTAACGGAAATTGTGATTGGGTTTATGAAGAAGAATTTGGCTTCTCAAAAGCGTTTGAATGGAGCAAGAACAGCAGCTATCTTGCATTTTACAGGTTTGATGAAAGCAATGTAAAGTCTTACACTTTTACACAATATGATAGTTTGTATCCTACACAATACACTTATAAATATCCAAAAGCAGGTGAGGCAAATTCTACAATTGATATTATCATCTACAACACTACAACAGGTAAAAAAATTACTGTTGATATTGGCAGGGAAAAAGATATTTACATACCAAGAATCAAATGGATTGGCAGCACAAATAAGCTTTGTGTTTATTGGTTAAATCGCTTGCAAAACAATTTAAAATTATTGCAGGCAGATGCTGCAACTGGCTCTACAGCTACATTCTACGAAGAAACAAATGAAAAATACATTAGCATTAATGATGATATTTATTTCTTTGAAGATGGTAACAGGTTTTTGTTAACAAGCGAAAAAAATGGGTATAATGATTTGTATTTGGGTGATATAAAAACTAAAGAAGCAAAACAGCTTATTAAAGAAAAATTTGAAGTTGCAGAATTGTATGGGGTTGATGAAAAAAGAGGTAATATCTATTTATCGTTAGCTTATCAAGTACAATATAGAATGCCTTGCAGTTACAATTTCAATACCAATAAAATTACTCCATTAACCAACACGCCTGCTACTCACAAACTTTCTTTCAGTAAAGACTTTAGCTATTTTGTAGATAATTTTTCCACTGCTGTTAAACCCCCAGTTTTTAGTTTAAACAAAACTGAGGATGTATTAAACAATCCAAATACTGTTGGAAAAACATTGAAAGATAATTATGGACTTCGTTCTATGCTTTATGAAACTTTTAATATAGGCAAGCCAGATTTTTTTATGATTAAAAATGCTGCTGGCGTTGAGTTGTGTAGTTGGATGCTTAAACCAAAAGACTTTGATTCTACAAAAAAATATCCTGTACTATTTTGCAATTATGGTGGACCAGGTAGCCAGCAAGTTGCCAATCGTTGGGGTGCTGTAAATAT
>JANYEP010000228.1 GCA_025363075.1 Chitinophagaceae bacterium
CATTCTCAAAAATCATTTATTGACAGGGAAAATATTAAAAGACAATTATGGGCTTCGTTCAATGCTTTATGAGACTTTTAATATAAACAAGCCAGAATTTTTTATGATTAAAAATGCTGCTGGTGTTGAATTGTGTAGCTGGATGCTTAAACCAAAAGACTTTGATTCTACTAAAAAATATCCTGTACTATTTTGTAATTATGGTGGGCCAGGTAGCCAGCAAGTTGCCAATCGTTGGGGTGCTGTAAATATGTGGCATCATTACTTATCGCAGCAAGGATATATTGTTGTGTGTGTAGATAATACAGGCACTGGTTTTAGAGGCGAAGCATTTAAAAAGAAAACTTATTTGCAACTGGGGAAATATGAAATTGAAGACCAAATTGACGCAGCAAAATATCTTGCAACATTATCTTATGTTGATGCTAAACGCATTGGACATTGGGGCTGGAGCTTTGGTGGCTTTATGAGTAGCCTTGCCATTAGCAAAGGTGCAGATATTTTTAAAACGGCCGTTGCAGTAGCACCAGTTACCAATTGGAGATATTATGATAATATTTACACTGAACGTTTTATGAGAACACCACAAGTAAACAAAAAAGGTTACGATGAAAATGCTCCTTTGAACTATGTAGATAAAATAAAAGGTAAGTTTTTAATCATTCACGGCACAGCCGATGATAATGTGCATTTTCAAAATAGTGTAATGATGATTGATGAAATGATTAAGAAAAATATTGATTTTGAAAGTGGATATTACCCTAATAAAAACCACAGTATCACTGGTGGAAATACCAGCTTTCATATTTACAGCAAGATGACGAAATTTATTTTACAAAATTTGTAAATCTTTTCGGCGGTTTTGTCAGTATTTCGTCTTGTGTACGTCAATTAACGTGTGTGCAAAAGTCAAATAAGCACAAACAAAATCTTGGAATTACATTTGACAAATCATTTATAATTAAAAAAAATATTATGGCAGCAGAATTTACAGACGCAAATTTTCAAAAAGATGTTTTGGAAAGCGATAAACTTACAGTAGTTGATTTTTGGGCAGAATGGTGTGGACCTTGCCGTGCAATTGGACCAGTTGTTGAAGAACTTGCAAAGCATTATGAAGGTAAAGTAAACATTGGAAAATTGAATGTTGATAACAACGCAAATGTGAGTACCAATTTTGGTATCACTTCAATTCCAGCAATTTTATTCTTTAAAAATGGGCAAGTTGTAGATAAACAAATTGGTGCAGTTCCAAAGAGTGTGATAGAAAAGAAAATTCAAGCACATTTATAGAATAAAATAAAAAGCCTCTCAATATTGAGAGGCTTTTTATTTTATTAATTATTTTAAGAATGAGTAAATTATTTTTGACTCATTTTTTCCTTAACTCTTTTAATGTCATCATCTACAAATTGATTACCTGCTTGCTTTGCTTTTAAGTACCATTCTAAAGCTTTAGAATTGCTTTTCTCATATACAATTCCGCTTTCATAATAAGCAGCAATATTTTTTATAGCATCTGCATTACCCATTTTTCCACCTACACTTGTAGCAGCTTTTTTATAATAGTCTAATGCCATATTTAAGTTGGTGTCTACACCTTCGGCATTTTGTTGCATCAAGCCTAAGCGATACAATGCAGCTTGTCTTGAGGCCGTTTTACCAAAATAAGAGTAAGCAGCTTTTTCCCAATAATATCTTGCAGGACCCATTGAATCTAATTTGAAAAAATCCCAGCCTAAGTTGTAATAAATGTAGGCACTATCAACTGTTGCAGTCGTAACTGCTGAGGCAGAATGTTTGTAAATTTTTTTAGCTGTTTGTGCAGAAGCTGACAAACAAATAGATGCTACAATAATTGTGAGTACGTATTTCATATTA
Organism: Chitinophagaceae bacterium; assembly: GCA_025363075.1. Taxonomy (GTDB): domain Bacteria; phylum Bacteroidota; class Bacteroidia; order Chitinophagales; family Chitinophagaceae; genus CAIVPM01. The sequence continues at coordinate 1,882 of JANYEP010000228.1, forward strand.
AATAAATTTAAATAGTTGTATAACAAGCAAATTACTCTACTTCTTTTTCTTTAATTACAACGAGTTTCATTACTATTTATTGTATTTCTGAAATAATTTTACCAAATCTTCACTCTCAAACTATCAGCTCTATACATTTTATCGCCTTGTTTAATGCCAAATGCTTCATAAAACTCTGGCACATTCACAATCGGCCCATTAATTCTTTCTTTCGCTGGGGAATGAACATCAGTTTTCACTTGGTTTGCTAAGCGTTCTTTACGTGCCTGATATAACCAACTATATGCATAGCCTAAGAAATAACGTTGCAAAGGAGTTTGCCCATTAATTGTTTTTCCTTCTTTATAAGTAGTTGTTTTTTTAAATGCATCCAATCCTAAAAGCAAACCACCAAGATCGGCAATGTTTTCTCCTTGAGTGGCATCACCATTAATATGTAGGGTATCAACGGGCATAAATTCATTAAACTGTTGAATAATGTTTTTTGCACGAAGTTTAAACGCTTCACCATCATTTTTTGTCCACCAATCCTTTAAATTTCCTGTTGCATCATATTGTCTTCCCTGATCATCAAAGCCGTGTGTAATCTCGTGTCCAATAGTACTTGCAGCTGCATAACCATATACTAATGCATCATCAAGTTCAGCATCTTTTTTACCCGGAATAGCAAATATTCCAGCAGGCAAAACAATTTCATTATTGCTTGGGTTATAGTAAGCATTATAAGTTTGAGGTGTCATTGTCCACTCGGTTCTATCAACTGGTTTGCCCAATTTATTTACACTGTAATGATGCCACCACATATTAGCTGCCTGCATATTTTCAACAAAAGATGATTTGCCAATTTGCATAGCACTAAAGTCTTTCCATTTATCGGGATAGCCAACCTTTTTAGTTATTTTAGCTAATTTGTTGTAGGCTTTTTGCTTGGTTTCTTCACTCATCCAAGCTAATTTACTAATGCGTTCTTTATAAGCAGTTCTAATTTCCTCTACTAAATTTTCGTAACGTTTTTTAGCGGTTTCATTAAAATATTCTTTTACAAATAATTGCCCCAAAGCTTCACCAATGGCACTTTCTTGTGCATCCAAAACCCTTTTCCAACGTGGGCGTGGTGCTGTGGCACCGCTTAAAGTTTTACCATAATTAAACTTATCCATAAAAGTTTTAGTATCAAGATAAGGAGCAAAATCTGATACATAATTATACTTCATATAATTTTTCCAAATTTCTATTGGCGTTGATTTTAACTCGGCATTTAACGCAGTATAAAATTCTGGTTGCCCCACAATAACACTATCAACTTTTGACATTTTTGATATGGCTAAAAAATCATTCCAATTCAAATTTGGTGTAAGTGTTTGCAATGCACCAATGCTCATTTTGTTATAGTTTTTATAGGGATCTCGTAGGTCTGCCATTTTACGAGAAGCCTTTGCCAGCTTAGTTTCCAAAGCATATACTTCGTTTGTCATTTTTGTGGCAGCAGTTGCATCACTACCTAATTGCATAAATATTTTTACTAAATATTCTTTAAATGCTATTTGCACTTTTACAGATTTTTCATCTGTTTTAAAATAGTAGTCTCTGTTGGGCATTCCTATTCCACCTTGCCCTAATTGAAAAACAATTTGTTCACTATTCTTATCATCCTGACCCACATAACTCCTAAAAAAAGTGTTAGAACCTTTAGTGCCAAATTCGGCTGCAAGCTTTATTAAATCTGCAATTGAAGTAGCTGCATTAATTCTGTCTAAATCTTTTTGAAGCGGTGTAATACCAGCTTTATCAATAGTAATGGTGTCCATTGCTGCATTCCAAAAGTCACCAATTTTTTGTGTGATACTTCCTTGTTTACCACCTTCTTTTACTGCATTTTCATTAATGGTAATAAGGCGTTTATAAATATCATCTTGTACCAAATTGCCAATGCCCCAGGCAGCTTCAGCATCCGGAATTTTGTTATTTTTTATCCAGCCATTATTGGCATACATAAAAAAATCATCACCAGGTTTTATGGTGGTATCAATGTTTGCAACCAAAGGATCAACAGTTGTTGTGTTTGTTGGTTTATTGTTGCAACTAATAATAGCAGCAATAGTAAATAGTGTTAGAATTTTTTTAGTCATATAGTTTTTTTGGAAATAAAAGTTATGAAGCAATTAATACAAATAAACTTATTGTGCAAATGATTTTTCGAACCTATGATAAAATATTGCAACAAAAAAATTTTTATACTATCGTCTTTTTTGCAATATATATTTTATTCACTTAAAAAATGCAGAATTCAAGTCAACATTAATTTATATAATAGAAATATAATAACAAAAAAGCCCCAATCAATTAAGATTGGGGCTCAAAAAAAATGGCGGCTACCTACTCTCCCAGAAAAATTCAAGTACCATCGGCCATAAGGG
>JANYEP010000233.1 GCA_025363075.1 Chitinophagaceae bacterium
TTCTTAACTTCTTTCAAAGTAACGTCGGCCGTTTTCGCATTCATTTCCGTGGCGATCTTCATGATATTTTCGCCAGCTGTTATACGGGCTTTGGCTTTTTTGGCTGCATCACTTGGGCATTTGCATCTACAACAAATACAATGGTGAGCAATATTATTGGGCAAGGATTAGAAAACAGAGTAGAAGAATTGATTTATAAAATAATGAAACTATCTTTTTCATTTGCTCTTTGTGTATGTATAATCCTCAACGTTTTTCCACATCTTTTTTTAAGTATTTATGGTCAGGGAAATGATTTCATAAATGCAGCAATACCTGTGCTACGAGTGGTTTCTACAGCTTTGTTGTTAATGAGTATTGCAGTTGTTTGGCTAAATGCAGTTACTGGTACAGGGCAAACAAAAATTAATTTATGGATAGAGTTTATGGCAATTATTCTCTATTGCATTTATGTTTATGTAACGCTCGAAAAACTCAATATGAGTGTTGCTGTTGGTTGGGTTAGCGAATGGCTTTATTGGAGCAGTATGCTCATACCATCTTATCTCTACATCAAAAGTGGAAGATGGAAAGGAAAGACATTATAAGGCATTAAAATATTCTATACATTGCTTTTTATTTTTTAGATAGAATCAAACAATTCTATTTGGCAACTCGGCTAAAAAAATAGTTATTTGCAAAACTTTTCTAATATGCTACCTCGTTACAAACGAATACTACTAAAACTTTCAGGCGAAGCACTTCAAGGCAATTCAAAAAATGGCGAGCCATTTGACCCTAAAATTATTGAACAATATGCACACGATATTAAGCGTGTTACAGACCTTGGGGTACAAGTTGCAATTGTAATTGGTGGAGGTAATATTTACAGAGGAATGAATGAAGCTGAAAGTGGTATCGAGCGTGCTCATGGCGATTATATGGGAATGTTGGCAACTGTAATAAATGCAATGGCAATGCAGGCAATGTTAGAAAAAATTGGCGTGTATAGCAGGCTGCAAAGTGCCATCAATATGGAGCAGGTTGCAGAGCCTTATATCCGCAGAAAAGCATTGAGGCATTTAGAAAAAGGAAGGGTTGTAATTTTTGGTGCAGGCACAGGAAATCCTTACTTTACAACAGATACAGCAGGTAGCCTTCGTGCTATTGAAATGAAAGCAGATGTTATTTTAAAAGGCACACGTGTAGATGGAATTTATACTGCCGATCCTGAAAAAGATACTACTGCTACACGCTACGAAAAACTTACTTTTCAAGAATGCATAGACCAAAAGTTAAAGGTGATGGATATGACAGCCTTTACACTTTGTATGGAAAATAAATTACCAATTATTGTGTTTGATGTAAACACGCCAGGCAATCTTTTGCAGGTTGTTCAGGGAATGAATATTGGTACACTTGTTAGTTAATTATTAGTGGTTAATGGTAAGTTGTAAGTGAAAGAAACTAATAGCAACTTTTACCTAAAATAATTAATAACTAACCACTAATAACTAACCACTATTATGCAAATCATCCCACTTTCTGAAGGAGCTTTTACTATAGACAAATCAAAGATTTTTGTTCCGTTTCAGTTGGAGCAAGACGATTTGCAGCAACGTGCTGTTGGCAGTCTGTTGGTAGAAGTGCAACCCTTTGTAATCATTACAGAAAAAGATGTGTTGCTTATTGATACAGGCTTGGGGTTTTCAAAAAATAATCAACTGCAAATTCACCAGAACCTTTTAGCAGCAGGCATTCCACCAGAAAGAGTAACTAAAGTTTTAATGAGTCATTTGCACAAAGACCACGCTGGTGGCATTAGCAAAAAAGACAAACTTGGCAACTATCACCTCGCATTCGAAAATGCAGTTTACTACGTTCAACAAAAGGAATTTGAGTTTGCAATAAACACAGGTTTTCCAAGTTATATGAGCGAAGAAATTTCTGTTTTGCACAATCATCCACAAGTGCAATGGCTCAATGGAGATGGAATTATTGACAACTATATTCAACACCAAATTACAGCTGCCCACAGCCCATATCATCAGGTGTTTTGGATAAAGGAAAATAACGAAACTATTTTTTTTGGTGGAGACGATGCACCACAAATTCAGCAAATGAAAACCAAGTTTGTTGCCAAGTACGATTTTGATGGAAAAAAATGTATGCAGCTACGCCAGCAATGGTGGCAACAAGGCTTACAAGAGAACTGGAAATTTCTGTTTTACCACGATATTAAAACGCCAATTTTTTCGAGTTAAAATTAAAATCGCTACCACAAGTAAACAACTTATTTAACTTGATTTCCAATTTTACAACTTACATCATACATTCGTGATATTATCTAAGTAATAGCCAAAATGGAAAATAAAATAAAAGTAGTTGAATTATTTGCAGGAGTTGGTGGTTTTAGAATTGGACTTGAAGGTTGGAAAAACAAATCTGCAACATCGGGATTTAAGAAAAAATTAAGCTCACCATACGAAATTGTTTGGAGCAACCAATGGGAACCATCAACCAAAACCCAATATGCTTCATTGGTTTATGAAAATCGTTTTGGAAACGAAAACCATAGTAATCAAGATATTTCAACTGTTGAAGTTTCAGAAATTCCTAATCACGATTTATTAGTTGGTGGCTTTCCTTGCCAAGATTATTCAGTTGCAACATCTCTAAAAAACTCAAAAGGGCTTATTGGAAAGAAAGGCGTTTTATGGTGGTCAATACATAAAATATTATCTGAAAAAGAGAACAAACCAAAATACCTTTTTTTAGAAAATGTTGATAGGCTTTTAATTTCACCATCAGGGCAAAGAGGAAGAGATTTTGCAATTATTTTAAAAAGTTTAAACGATATAGGATACGCTGTTGAATGGAGAATTATCAATGCTGCTGAATATGTATTGACCACCATAAAACGCCTTTCTTTCCAATAA
>JANYEP010000002.1 GCA_025363075.1 Chitinophagaceae bacterium
TAAGCAAAGTAACTATCATCAAAATGGGATACATTCTTCTACTGGTGTATTTCTTTCCAGTGTAATAATAAATTCCAATGAGAGCTATCACCAAGAAAATCATATAATATTCTATCGTCAAATAAGTTTGATTATCCAACAACAAAATACCTATTAAAATAAATGGAGAAATCAAGGTTAATAATTCATACAGCCTCCCTTTAAAAATAACAAATACATAAATCAATAAAGGTGTCATTAAAAGCAAATACCCTTGAAAAACAATTTGTGTTTGAGCACGAATATTTGTACCAATAAAACTATGGGTAACATATTGCTTCATATTATCTGCACCTGTAAAAATATTTCCTAAACTTTCTGTCCCTGTAATGCTCCAATTCGCATACTGACTTGTTAAAAAATAAGTTGCATTACCAGCGTGAACTTGACATAATAATCTAAAAAGATATATTGCAGTTAGTGGCAATAAAAAAAGAATAATATAGATAGCAAAAGTCCTATTTGTAAGCTTTCTACGCTGAGAGCGGTTATTTACAGATTCATAATACTGAATAATTGGTGAACCCATTTTTGCTTGCTTCAATCCCTCTAAAGAAACCAATACAACAAAGGGAATGAGAGCCAATAACAACCAAATAAAATTGTAATTACAAAACACCAAACAAGTTAAATATATACTTCCCATTGATAATGAAAAAGTAGTTTGCGTTTTGTAGTAAACAAATAAACTTCTAAAAAGTAAATAGAAAAAAAGCAACATCAATGCAATGCCTCTACCAGATGTTCCAACATAAATAAATCCTGGATGAAACACAAATAATAAACACAACATTGGAATAAAAAATCTTTTTTGCAAATTAGATTTTGAAAAGTCTTGCAAGAAAAGAAAGAACAATAATGTAGTAAATGTTGCTGATGCTAATATTGGTGCAAATGGATAACCAAAAACTGAGAACACAACAGTTGATAAATATACTAACGATGGAAATGTAGTACCCAAGGTTAATAGTGTATTATCTCTTGCTTCAAAAAGCAAACGAGTTTTCTCTGCAAGAAACAATGATTCTGAATGTTCGAATCCTGTTCTATGCAATACCCAAGCTAAAACTAAGTAGTAGCTAAGCAATAGTATTGCCAATAAAGCAGGAACATATTTTCTTAAAAATACCATAGCTTTTAAATTGCTGGTGCAGTAGTTGCAGAAGACTGCTTACTAAGACCGTGATTAGTTTTTTCCCAATAAAATGGTTTATAAATCAATTGCCATAAGCCTTTGTAGGCAGCTATTGAGTGCATTAACCAATAAACAGGATTGAGTGCAGAGAATAGAATTAACTCGTAATAACGGCGTTTGAAAACTGCCATCATATTAATGTAAATCATCAACACATTTCCTGCAACGAAGTTGAAAATAGCGAAGTATAAAATCCAATCTGGAAACAATGCTTTGATACCAGAAATGTTGAATATTAAATACACAAAAAAGAACAATAGCAAAATAGGATACACTAAGAAAGTGATAGCTGTACCACCAATAAAGAAGTTAAATCCAAAGAAACCACCCCAACCAATTCTACGAATTAAATGCACAGGATTTCTCATATGCACCAAGTAGGTTTGCATATAACCTTTAATCCATCTACTACGTTGACGGATCCAGTTAAAAGGTTCGTTGTTTGCTTCTTCATAAGTAGTGCTTCTAACAATACCAATTTTGTATTGTTTGTCATAAACACGCACACCCAAATCGGCATCTTCTGTTACGTTGAATGGATCCCAACATCCAAGCTCAATTAGTTTATCCAATTTAAAGTGATTACTTGTTCCACCCAATGGAATAGGCACATCCAGCGTCTCAAGCCCAGGCAACATATAGTCGAACCAATAAGAATATTCCAAGGTAAACATTCTTGTTAATAGGTTCTCATTTCTGTTGAAATAGTTTAACGCTCCTTGCACAACCACATATTCTTTTGGCAATTTCTTAAACATTAAAAATGCTTTCTTCAATTGCCAAGTATCAGGAATATCTTCAGCATCGTAAATGGTTAAAAGTTCTCCACGAGAAAAATAGATACCGTAGTTACAAGCTTTTGGCTTTGTTTTAGGCATCATAAAAGGAATGACAACAACCTCAAAGTTTGCAGGAAAATCTAATGATTTCACGGCGTTCAGAGTTTTATCATCATCTTCTTCTATCAATAATTTTACGTCCAATTTTTCTGGTGGATAATTTAATCCACGAAGATTCCAAATTAATTTACGAATCAGTTTATCTTCTTTATATACTGGGAGTAGAATAGTATAAACAGGAACTTCTTCATTTTTTACTGCACCCAATTCTTCAATAGAAACATCATCGTGCAACTCTGATTGAGAACCTTTAAGAGCTAAATATAATTTAAAAAGAATTGAACCCAAGAAAGCAAAACTTGCTAAAAAATTGAGGACAATAATTGTAGGAATGGTGTAAACAAATAATGCAATAACTGCAAGGGCAATGGTGGAAAAAAGAGTAATTAATTGAGGGTCTGTAAATGTGATGTGACCAGAACTTGTAGGATCTTTCTTCATTAAGCTATAAACAGATTCGTTAACCAAATCTCGTCCACGCTTTGTATGTGCAATCCAAGTAATATCTAAGTCATCGGCAGCAACCAACTTCACATTGGTTCTAAACTTTACCATTAAACTGTTGGCAAGTTTTTCATCAAAGGGATCGGCGGCAGCTACAAGTAAGCTGCCGTCGAAATCTTGTTTAAGAGGTATATATAAGAATGAATTAAGGTGGTGTATGTCGCACTGATTTAGATAAGATTCATCTATTTCATAATTTCTAACATCAACAAATTCCTTTCCTTCATTTTTCAAGAACGCTATGTAATCTTTACGAGTAAGAAAGCCAAAGCAAAGAGCAACTTTAATGGGTGCGTAGCTGTAAGTATTTGCTATTGCATCTACTTCCTTTAGTTTTTCAGCATCAAACCTGCGTTGCGATGCCATTATATCTATTGCACTACGAGTCATATATTTTTGCTTTCAAGAGAATGAATTATTAATGCTTTTTTCTTTACTATTACCAGTAACTAATACTACTATACTACTGCGTCAGTTGCTTGTTTTACTCTTCTCTTAACACCGAAGTAACCGAATACTAACAATATAAGAAGCAATCCAAGAATCCAGTATTTGTAGCTATCCCAGAATCTTTCGAAACCACTTGTATTGTTGCTGTAACTAACGATGCTATTATCTTCTGGAGCTTTAAAGAAATAGTTACTCATACCATTGCTGTTGGCAATACAAACGTTACTTTCAATTTCGGTAAGCTGTGTACTAAAATTTTTAACTACACTCAAGTACGCAGATTGAATACTGCTATCGCCACCTAAAGCAGATACCATTAAAACGGTATTTCCTTTATCTCTAAATATTTGTGCTAAACCACTACCAGAAAAATCATTTACAGAATAGTTAGCAGCACCTTGTAAACCCTTATAGATTTGAAAATCTTTGTCGAATTTAACAGGTAAACTTCCTTCATATTTTTTAGCAAATGCATCGTCTCTTGCAACCAATGCAATAACGTTATAGTCACCCAAATCACCAGCACTCGCAGTTGTAACAATTGGAGGAACGATTAAACGACTGAAATCGTTTTTAACTGGTGAGTTAATTTGATAATAGATTTCACCAACTGAAGCAACAACTTTGTTTAATATATTTGGAGATACAACAATCTTAGTTTGTTTTTTTCTGAACTCAGCAGGGAAGTTGAAGAAGCTATAGAACTTATTTTCTTTTTCGCCAGCATAAGTTAAAGTAGATGTTTTTGTGTTAATGAAAGCGAAGAAGTTGCTAAATCCATCTTTACAAACATTACTTCCAGGGTGAAAACGAAACTCGATTTCTAATGTATTGAATTTAGAAAGCAAATGTGGCTTCAAATCAATATCATTAATGAAATTTGCTTTGTCTAAAAGATTACCATTATAAACTAAATTTTGATTCAAATATACATTCACAAAACCTCTATCATCTGGTTTTAAAGTAGAGAAGAAACTCTCTAAGTGCAATGTCAATTTAGTAGGAATAGCATTAAAATCAGCAAGAGAGAAATTAAATTTCTTACGCAATGCACCTATACCTTCCATCAAATCTCCTCCACCTCCTAAGTCTTCTAATGTTGTAACAAGTGGTGAAGCACCAGCAATAACTTCAGAACTAAGACCAGCTTCGGCTATTAGTAATTTATTGCTAAATGCACTACTTAATCTTTTATTACTTGCTAATGTATTAATAGCATTTTTATACCCAGCTTTATCTTGACCAGTAATTACCAAAACATAGCGTTGAGCAAATCCAGTGTTTACAGGAACCAAAGCAATTAAACCTTGACCAGCAGAAAGCTGTTGAGGCAATGCCTGTTTAACTGCATATGGTAATTTATCAACCACACCAGTAATGATACTTGCAGGCACTGAATCTTGTGGACTATAAGTTCCAGCAAAAACTTCTTTAGAAGCTGCACCTTGACGAACAATAGCATAGATTAAACCTCCAGCCATTAAATCATCAACATCACCATCAACAGGAGTATAAACTGAACTATACTCTTGTATCATTTCTTTAATGCTACGTTGATAGGTAAATGCACCTTGAGTTGGAGCAGAAATATAAGAAGAGTTTTTAACTCCTAACCAACAAGCTGGGTTGTCAATATCTTTACAATACTCATCACCAATGCTCATTTTAGCAGCAACACGAAGCTTAATAAATCTACCATCTGGTTGCAAATATTTAGAGTTTAATGGAACTCTAAAACTAAGTAAGGTATCCAACGCAGATGTGATAACTCTTTGCGTGTAAACTGGCTCATCTTTTAAATAAACCACAACAAAAGAGTTGTTTGGATTCAATACTTGTGATGCACGAAGGTTAATAACAAGGCTACTTTGGTCAATGTTATCATCTGGTCTTACTTTAATAAAGTAACTTAATGAACCAGAAATACCAATGATAGACGCATCGTCATATCCCATTGATTTGAATGTTCTGTCTTGTGCGAACATTTGCGTTGCACTAAACACTAAGGCTACGACTAAGAGAAATTTAGATTTCATATTATTTAAATTTACTGGGTACTTAATAATTGGTAATTGATAAATTGCAACTACCGTGTTTATGTTGTTTTTGATTTAAGTTATTCTTTAAATTAATGGTTACTTGGAAATTCTATTTTAAAATAATTACCTGTTTTATCTTCACTACTATAAGTGAAAGTACCATCCATTGTTTCTACTAATTTTTTAGTGGCAGCAAGACCTAAATCATTTAAAGCATTTTCGTCCGTTACAGTTAAAACTTTTAGTTTATTCACCATTTCGTTTAACTTATCTACACCAATTGCTGCACCATGGCTAATTGTTTCAACAACAGCTTTACCATCAATATGTTCAGCTCTTACAGTAATGATAGAACCTGGTTGAGAATGACGAATAACATTATTCATCAATTTATTCAACACCTGATCGGTAAACAATTTATCTTGATAAACATTATTTGCAGCAGGAGAAATATTTAGTTGCAAGCTCATACTCTTCAACATTGCAGATTCTGCAATATCTAACACAGCTTTTTCAACTTCAGGGTTTAAGTCAAAATATTCTTTGTTAAAATGTATAGTTGCATCGTGAGAGCCAGTAGCACTAACAGTTCCACTTAACTTTTGTGCTAAATAAATCAACTTATCATTTTGCGTCCCTATTGAATTGATAATATCCAATTGAGACGGCATTAAATTATATGAAGTAGCTTTTAAAGTATCTAAAGAAGTTTTAACTGTATCGGTAAATGTTTTGTAATCGTGCATCAACACTGTCATATTTTCTTGACTGCTAACATTTACAACTTTTAGTTTTCTGTTTGTTTCTTCAATTTGATAGTGTTGATCTTTAATTTTTTCATTTCTATCAACCAATTTATTATTGGCATCATCAATCATTACACTTCTTTCAACATCTCTACATAAAATAGAGTAGCGAGTATATGCAAGTAAGCACGAAAACGCAGATATGATAAAATAAACTCCACCACCATGGTCAATCATTACTGCATATTTATCAACTCGTTGTTTTAAAGTGTATATAAAAAATATAATTACATAAGAAACTAAGCAAGTGTAAATAGAATAAATAGGTGACCAGAAAATAGTGGTATTAACTATCAACATTATTATTGATAAAATTAAAAAATATGCCAGGACAGAACCACTAATAGGAACAATGCCACAAATGATAGAATTAACAACAACGTTAACCCACACAAACCAAGTTACTGTTTTTAAATATCCCCAATTTTCCTTTGCCGAGTAGGTATATATTAAATAAGATAAGCCCCATCCTACTAAGCGAATCAAAGAGAAATCAACCCAAGAATCTCTACAAAATAAATAATCAATCAAAAGAAAAACAGGAAGAGAAAACAAAGTTGTCCACATTACAACATTTGCATAATACGCTCCCCTTTTGCTTAACTCTTGGTTGAAAGCAGTTTTGTTGATATTTGCGTAAGAAAATTTGTAATCGTTATACATATTAAAAATTATGCAGTTAATTGTTGGGCAGTTAAATACACTTTCAAACGTGAAAATAAAGATTAAGATTTCAAGATTAGCATTCTTGATAACTTTCTCATTATCATTATTACAATTCACATCTTGTGTAAAAAAAGGATTTCCGACATTGCCTGATATCAAGCGAAGTATGGGAGGAGGTACGAATTTATCTTGGTTTGAACACAAATGGTCCTCGCCTGAAGATTTGTTAAATGCTGACCTAACTCCTAAACTCAATCAAATTGCCCAGCAAGGTTTTAAAACTGTTAGACTCCCTGTAGCCTTTGATTTGTTCGTTTATCCTAACTCTTCAACACTTCAACCACAACTACTAACGAAACTTAAGGAGATTTATTATACGTGCTACAATTTAAAATTACATTTAATCATAACTTACCACTATGGAATCTTCGATGACAACAGTTTATACAACGATGATATGAATCGGGTTTCGTGGATGTGGAAGCAAGTGCAACAAACATTTAAAGGGCACGGATACGACTACCTTTTCTTTGAATTGTACAACGAACCTACAATGGGTGCATATCGCTGGAAGCTAACAGCAGAAAAGCTTATAAACTATATTAGAGGTGAAGATCTCAATAGAATTTACATCATAGGAGGCAGCAACTACAATGGCTTAGATGCACTTATTGAAATGGGCAAATTGAACGATGAAAAAATTTTATATACATTCCATTTTTATGAGCCATACATTTTTACACATCAAGGGGCAGATTGGACGCAAGATAAAACTTATATGAAAGGTTTTCCTTATCCATACAGAAGAAGAAAAATGCCATTGATGAGTAAAGATGCCACAGGAACAAGTGTTGAAAAAGATTACACCAAATACTATTACGAAGGAACTAAACAATATCTAAACGACAGAATGAGCCAAGTATCCAACTTTTGTGCTGCCAATAAAATGCAGCTCATCTGCACAGAGTCTGGTGTAATAGATGTTGCAGACCCAACTTCTCGATCAAATTATTTAAAAGATATTACAGCGAGTATGTATCAATATCGCATTCCTTGTATGCTGTGGGATTATGATCAACGCTTTTCAATTCATCAAGATTCTACACACATTTTTCCTTCACTAAACAAATGGCTTAAGAAAACCAAGCGTTAAGAAAAATTATTTTTCAGTGTTTAAGAACTATCAAGCACATTCCTAAAATTTTATTTCGCATTCAATCAACCGCTCCTGTTATTTTTGTTTTATAATAAAAATTATGAGTGTGTTTAATAGTAAAGTAATTGTTGTTACTGGCGGAAGCGATGGCATTGGAAAAGCTTTGGTTGAGCAATTTTTAGAGCTTGGTGCTAAAGTAGCAACCTGTGGCAGAAACCACGATAAACTATATCAGCTTCAACAAACCAACGTTGGCAAACCATTGCTCATTCAAGCAACAGATGTTAGCAACGAACAAGATTGCAAAAATTTTATTGATAGTGTAATTGCCACTTATGGCACAGTTGATATTTTAATAAACAATGCAGGCATTTCAATGCGTTCACTGTTTGCCGATGTTGAATTAAGTGCCTTAAAAAAAGTAATGGATATTAACTTTTGGGGTACAGTTTACTGCACCAAGTTTTGCTTGCCACACATTGCAAAAAACAATGGTAGCATAGTAGCAGTGTCATCCATTGCAGGCTTTAGAGGATTGCCTGGCAGAACAGGATATAGTGCCAGCAAGTTTGCAGTCAACGGCTTTATGGAATCCTTACGTACAGAGTTGCTAAATACTGGTGTAAACGTGCTGTGGGTTTGCCCAGGATTCACAAGCAGCAACATTCGCAATGCAGCCCTCAATAAAGATGGAAATGCACAAGGCGAAAGCCCAATGGATGAAGGAACAATGATGAGCTCAACAGAATGTGCTACACACATCATTAACACCATTGAAAAACGAAAACGCAGATTGGTGCTAACTTTTACAGGAAAAAGAACAGTATTTATGAATAACTTTTTTCCAGCATTGGCAGATAAGTTGGTAAACAAATTCTTCTTCAAAAATGGAGTGTTGGTAAAATAAATTGTAACTCTAAAATCTTTAAATCGTAAATTAATTCAATGCCCATCGTAACACTTTCTACAGATATTGGTCAACAAGATTATATTGTTGGTGCTATCAAGGGGCAACTATTGTCTTGCAACGAAAGCCTTACTATTGTTGATATTTGCCACTACCTGTCACAATCCAATTTTCCTGAGGCAGCATATATCTGTGGCAATGCTTTTGTGCATTTTCTACCAAAAACAATACACATTATTATCCTTAATTTTTTTGAAAAAAAGAGCGATAACATTTTACTTGCAGAATATAACAATCAATTTATCATTTGTGCCGACAATGGAATTCTCACAATGATAACAGATGGCAAGCCTGTTAAAGTGTATAAATTACCCTACAATTTCACCGATACTTTTTTATTCTCAACACAGCAAATAGCAAAGGTTGTAGCCAGTTTGGCAAATGGAGAATTGATTACAAATGTTGCCGAGCCTTTTCAAAATTTTCTCACCAAGTTTCCATTAAGACCCACTGCCAATAACGATTGTATCAAGGGGCAAATTATTTTCATAGACAATTTCGAAAATGTTGTCATCAACATCACAAAACCCTTTTTTGATGAGCATAGAAAAGGTAGAAAATTTAGCATTGTTTTAAAACGTGATGAAGAAATTGATAGCCTAAGCAATAACTATTTAACGGTTGCCGAGGGCGAAAAACTTGCCTGGTTCAACAGTGCAGGATATTTAGAACTTGCAGTAAACAAAGGCAATATGGCTGGGCTTTTTGGCTTGCAGGGCTTCAACGAAATCAATTACAAAGAAGGCAAATCAATGCAAAACAAACTCTTCTTCTACTCCACTGCTGCCATCTATTTTAAAGACGAATAGGTTGGCAATATTTCTTTTTTGGGGCTGTCATTTTTCATCCATCCATCAACAATAGTTCGGGCTGTTTTGGGCTACGCTATCGCTTCGGTGCTTCGTTTCACTACGCACTAAACCCTCCACACCCCGCAGCCTTTCAACAGTAGTAACTCTATTTCGCCATTGTTCTGTATTCTTCACTAGCAATTTTTTTTATTATTTTTGATGGCGGAATATTTCAAGATTACTCTTTAATAGACAATATGATTTTTTTTAACACATTGGGAAGAGTAGATTTTGTTGTTGGTGAAGAACACACAACAACGGCGAAGATGGAAGCGAAGACCAACAAAGGCGGAATTTAATTTTTAAACCGTGCAGCGTTTTGTGAAAAAAATGCATCATTACAAAAAATAAATAAAGTAAAAATGAAAAATTTAACCACGCTTATTGTAGTATCTACTTGCATATTATACGTTACTTGTAAAAAAGAAACTCCAAAAAACATCTTAACAAAACAGGAATGTTATGATTTGAAAAAAGACTCAATGTATTTAGTAAATAATATTTTAGGGCATTGGAAGTGGGTAACAGAATATCGGTATGATCAAATTACTGGCGAAAAAATTTTTACCACACCTCAAACGGCTGGATACAATAAGTATATATCTTTTGATAACACAAACAAATGTTGTTACTATGAAAATACGACTTTAGTAGGAAACTATCTTTATAAGATAGCCCGACTTTATGAGTATACTCAATTCTATTTAGATTCAAATTTGGTATTGGGCTACCTTACCCCTAATAACATATATGACGGTTTCAATTATTTAAAACCTTGTAATGATACTTTAGTTATTGACCAAACTGCACAAAATGATGCTGGTTCTATAATAACATATATTAGAAACTAATAAACAAAAATCAAAATGTATAAAAATAATTATTTTTAGCCATTGTTGGTGTTTTCTTCAACGACAATATAACCAACTAAGACATTGTCGAACTTGAAACCAAACCCAACTGAAAGTAGGCGTATTACCCCACTCACCCTCACTTTATACAAAGTTTTTTCTTCGCTGTCAGTAGTGTTTTGAACCCTTATTTCAAACATTCACCATTCCACTATGCTTTTAAGCCAAAAATAGTTTTTATTTTACCCTCATTTGTCAAAATTTTGCCCAAAATATTAATTAATTTGCCCAAAATATTAAATAATCTGACCAAAATATTAATAAATCTGCCCATAAAACTAATTTATTTGCCCAAAATTTTGATATAAAAAGTAAAATTAATTAATATTTTGGGCAGAAATTACAATTATTTGGTTTAAACTTTAGCCAAAAAAGGTAATAATTTGATATTTGGGAGTTGTTACTATTGCCTCTTAGTCCATTTTTACAATACAATTACAATATATTTCTCTGTTCTGGGTATAACAACAGAATTTTTTTGTATCATCATAACTAATAACACACCCTCATCGGTAATAATAGCACAATCAGCACGACATATATTCAGAGAGGAACGACAAATACGACCATCAGAACCAATAATACAAGATTCAGCACAATAAATACCCTATTTGGCAAAAATTACCCACAATTCACCACCAGCTTTACGCAATTGGCAGCTACGGCATAGATATTGACTTACGCACCCGCCTAAAAAATAAATTAAAAAGCCTTAAAAGGTTATAAAATAAACAAATGAAAGATAGAAACTTCTTTGCACCCAATGACGACAACGATTTTATGCCCATCATCTCCATTAGCGAGAGCGACGACCAAGATAAAGATTTAGTAATTCCCAATACAATTTCCCTGCTTCCTTTAAGAAACACTGTACTGTTTCCTGGTGTTGTTTTGCCCATTACTGTGGGTAGAGATAAAAGCATAAAAGCTGTAAACGATGCCTACAAAGGCGATAAATTAATTGGCGTTATTGCCCAAAAAGACACAACAATTGAAGACCCAGAAGCTAAGGATTTATGCACTGTGGGAACCGTTGCAAAAATCATCAAGCTCATTA
This sequence comes from Chitinophagaceae bacterium, assembly GCA_025363075.1. Classification (GTDB taxonomy): domain Bacteria; phylum Bacteroidota; class Bacteroidia; order Chitinophagales; family Chitinophagaceae; genus CAIVPM01. Next base: position 11,541 of record JANYEP010000002.1, read on the forward strand.
AAATGCCCGATGGTGGCACTACCATTATTATTCAGGGAAAAAAGAGGTTTGAGGTAAAGGAAATCATTTCTACCGACCCCTACTTTGTTGCAAACATTGCAGTTTTAGAAGATGAAGCAAATGAAGTTAATGAAAACTTTCAAGCACAAATTGCAACCATCAAAGACCTTGCAACGCAAATTATTGGCATCTCTCCAAACATTCCCACAGAAGCTGCTATTATTTTAAAGAATATAGAAAACGCCTCTTTCCTAATCAACTTTGTTAGCAGCAACCTCAACAATGATTTGTTGCAAAAACAATCGTTGTTAGAAAACAATAATATTAAATCGAGAGCCGAGCAATTAATTACATTATTACAAACAGAATTGCAATTTGCAGAACTAAAAGAAAAAGTTTCAAGCAAAACCCGTGTAGAGATAGACAAGCAGCAAAGAGATTACTTTTTGCAACAACAACTCAAGAGCATTAAAGACGAATTGGGTGGCGATAACAACGACAAGGACGTTGCAGAAATGAAGAAAAAAGCCGAAGCCAAAAAATGGACAGAAGCTGCCAAAACAATGTTCAACACTAACATTGCAAAGCTGGAAAGAATGCACCCACACACGCCTGATTATTCCATTATTTATAATCATTGCGATTTAATGCTTACCCTTCCTTGGCTCGATTACACAGCAGATAATTATGATTTAAAAAATGCAAAAAAAGTGTTGGATGATGACCATTTTGGAATGCAAAAAATAAAGAGCAGAATCTTGGAATACCTTGCAGTGTTGAAATTAAAGGGTGATATGAAAAGCCCAATACTTTGTTTCATTGGTCCTCCGGGTATTGGTAAAACATCTTTGGGCAAAAGCATAGCAAACGCAGTTGGCAGAAAATATACTCGTTTAAGTTTGGGTGGTTTGCACGATGAAAGTGAAATTCGTGGACACCGCAAAACATACATTGGTGCTATGCCTGGGCGAATTTTGCAAAACATAAAAAAGTCTGGCAGCAGTAATCCTGTAATGATTTTAGACGAGATTGATAAAATAGGAACACACCACCACGGCGACCCATCAAGTGCTTTGTTGGAAGTATTAGATCCCGAACAAAATGGTGCTTTCTACGACAACTATTTAGAGCTTGAATATGATTTAAGCAAAGTGCTTTTTATTGCTACCGCAAATAACATTCAAAACATTCAACCTGCCTTGCGTGATAGGCTTGAGATTATAGATTTAAGTGGCTATGCAGTTGAAGAAAAAGTTGAAATTGCAAAACGACATTTAGTGCCTAAACAGCAAGAAGCACACGGCTTGGCAAAAGTGAAAGTGAATATTTCTGACGCCATTCTTCAAAAAATAATTGAACAACATACAAGAGAAAGTGGTGTGAGAGAATTGGATAGACAACTTGCCTCTATAATGAGAAATGTTGCTAAGGAATATGCTACAAAAGGCAAGATAAAACCCACTGTTTCTGCTGGTGATTTAGAAACTATTCTTGGTAAGCCTAAATACAGCAACGAGATGTATAAAACTGCTAATATGCCTGGAGTGGCTGTAGGTCTTGCTTGGACTTATGTTGGTGGCGATATTCTTTTTATTGAAACGCTGTTAAGCGAAGGAAAAGGTGAGTTAAAATTAACTGGAAATCTTGGCAATGTAATGAAGGAAAGTGCCACTACTGCACTTACTTATTTGCAGGCAAATGCAAAAAAATTGGGCGTAGATGCAGAGCTTTTTACCAAGAAAAGTATTCATATTCACGTACCTGAAGGTGCAACACCTAAAGATGGTCCAAGTGCAGGAATAACAATGCTCACGGCACTCACGAGTGCTTTCACTGGGCGAAAGGTTAAACCCTTTTTAGCAATGACTGGCGAAATTACCTTGCGTGGACAAGTACTACCAGTTGGTGGCATTAAAGAAAAAGTGTTGGCAGCAAAACGTGCAGGTTTAAAGGAAATTATTATGTGCCATTTAAACCAAAAAGATGTGGAAGAAATTGATAGTACTTTTATAAAAGGGGTTTCTTTTCATTATGTAAAAACAATGCAACAGGTAATTGATTTGGCGTTGGTGTAATACAAATCAAGTATAATACTTTTATTATGAGAAAATTTTTTTTGGTAGCATTATCATCTTTTATTACTCTGGTTAATATAGTAGCACAAAAAGGTACTAACACCATAATAACTTGTTATTATAAAAATGGTAAGATAGAGAAAAGTATTTCCGTTAATAAAAAAGGATTGAAAAATGGCGAATCATTTTATTATGCAGAAAGTGGAGATTTAGACTCCAGTTCTTTTTTCAGCAATGGAAAGTTAAATGGATTAACTAAGATATACTATTCAAATAATGATATATTCTACTTTGAATATAAAAATGGTTTATTGATTAGTCATAAAATTTATGACAGCGTTCATAATTTGAAATATGAATCCCCGCTTGATATTAAATCAATCAAGAAAACAGTATATAGATTTACTAGTGGAAGAGATTATTTTGACAATACAAAAACAGACACCTTGATTATTGATAAGAATATACCTATTATGAATAGTTATGTATATTTTCCTGGGGCTACAGCTACTAGAATTGATTCATATTCTTGGGCATTGAAAAATTGGGGACCTCAACCCAATTCCACCAATGGTAAAATGGTTGTAAGCATTTCTCAATTTTGCGTGGAAGATGCTCACGTATCACGAGTGAATACTCAACTTAAAGAAGAGATTATTTTTATTAAAATAAAATAATCTCTTACACTATGATTCACATTTGCGTTTAACTAAAAGTATGCTCGTTTATTCTTAGGCTGATTTAAAATACTATACTGCAAAGTGTTAAAATTTTCTTAAATAAAATTTTTATGCAACACAAACGTTGATTAGATTGTCTTTTAAAAATAAAAAATAAATTATGAAAAAAATTATTCTAGCTTCAATGCTTGTATTAAGCTTCTCTGCTGCTTTTTCTCAATTTGAAAAAGGTAGTAATTGGATTGGTGGTTCTGGTAGTTTGTCTCTTGGTAAAACAAGTCTGGGACTTCAGTCTGGCAGTTCTAATGACAATAACAATTTTGCATTTGCTAGTAATTTAAGCTTCAACAATTTTGAATCTGATAAAATAATCAATACATATTTTATTGGTTACAGCTATAGTGGATCAAGTACAAATAACAGCAATCCTTCAACCACAAATAACAATGGATATGCTGTTTCTTTAGGTTATGGACGAACTCACACTAATCCATTATTTGGCAAAGTATATTCAAGTGTTACTACCAATTTCTCTGGGCAATATGGATTTACTTACAATGAATCTACAAGTAGTTCTGGTCCTTATTATTATGATTCATACACTAAAAAAGATGTTTATAGTTTGAATTTTAATTTTTCGTTAGGCTTATTGTATAAGATAAATAATAAGTTTGCCATTACAACCAATGTAAATAATATTTTCAATGCAGCCATCCAAAGTTCAAGTTCAAGAAGTGCATCTACAGGAACAGTTGAAACAGAAACTAAAGGCTTTAATATTGGTGGAGGTTTTGGTTTAGCCGGCTTTAGCTTTAGCAATCTTCAATTTGGCTTGCTATATAAAATTAAGTAGTTCAGGTTTCATATAAAAAAAGATAGCCCACAATTATTGTGGGCTATCTTTTTTGTCACGTAATAGTTTTTATATTTCAAATTTATAGCCAACTCCTTTAACTGTTACAATGCAGTCTACCTCCATTTTAGCTCTCACTTTTCTCACGTGAACATCAATGGTTCTATCGCCAACAATTACATCATTACCCCAAATCATTTGCAGTATCTCATCCCTTAAAAAAACCCTTCCAGGTTTTGATGCTAATAAACGCAGCAATTCAAATTCCTTCTTTGCCAGCACTACATTTTTTCCATTGCTCATTACTGTAAACTTGATGGGGTCAATAACTATATTGCCAATCTCAATAGACTTGTTAATATCAACGTTCTTAGTTCTTCTAAATAAAGAGTTTACACGGCTCACCAAAACCTTTGGGCTAATGGGTTTTGTTATGTAATCATCTGCTCCAGATTCCAAACCTTTAATGTGTGTTTGCTCATCATTAATGGCAGTAAGTATAATAATAGGAGTTTCTTTTAAGTGCGAATGTTGGCGAAGAATGGCACAAACTTCTATGCCTGTTTTATGTGGCATCATTACATCCAAAACAATTAAATCTGGCAACAATTTTTGGGCTTTATTAATGGCATCATTTCCATCAACTGCCTTATAGACAACAAATCCTTCTTTCTCTAAATTGTATGTAATGATCTCTAAAATATCTGGCTCATCATCAGCAATAAGTATTTTCTTTATTTCGTTTTCCATACAGTTTGTTTAAACAAAATTAATAGTCAATTAACATTACAAGTTGTTTATTCATATTATCTAATTGTTAAGCAGTCATATTTGATACATTTGTAGTCGTAATGAAAATTCTATATTCATTTTTATTGGTACTTATTTATGGCAATTGCCTCTCACAACCCTTTAATGGCGAGGCGTTGATTATTCCCACCATTCGTCAACCTTTTCATGACAACATTGATAAATCTCAGCAACAAATCATTACTTTAAAATGCAAAAAAGATTCGATTTTTATTGCAACAAACAACGAAGATGTAAATTTATACACCACCTATGTATTAAAATCAAAGGTTGATTTTTTGCAGTATTATGTAGAAACAGAAAAAACTTTAAGCGATGCTGACAAGTACACTTGGTTGCGTGGCATTAACGATATGTTGCAAGATTTTATTAAAAATTATAAAGAGAAAAAAATTGATGCAATCTACTTATCCAGTTTAATTAATGCATACTACAACGCAATGCTGTTGCAGGTTTCAAATCAATCCATCAAACCAGTGATTGATGAAAATGATGTAGAAGTAGGAACTATTATACTATCAAATTTTTCGTTTCAAAATAACAATAACATAGCAGATTGCAAACTCGCATTGATTTATAAACTGTGTAAAAAACATCCTGAGAACACTTTAAAAATATTAACTAAATATCCAAATCTTGCTGGTGCAGATAGTTTGATTATTGAGTTTGCATACTTAAACCCACAAGAGTTGTATGATTATGCTTCATCCAATACTGTATTAGGGAAAAAAATTAGAAGCATTCAAGAACCAATGGTATCAACAGTTGTAGCCATTGCAGCAACAGATGATGGAAGGTTTTTATTTCCTTTTCTTGATTTAATTGTTGCTAAAAAAATAACCATTGATGAAGTAAAAAAAACAATTAATGATGAAGATGCTTATTTTAAATTACTAGTAAAAACCCAAGATTATTATGAAGTACTTGCACAACAAGGCACACGTCCTTTGGCAATGGATGACTTGGCAGATAAAATAAAAGCAAAAGCACTAGAAAATTACATTACACCTATCAATGCTTTGCACGATGAAAGCAATGCTGTAATTAGGTTTGCGAAGATTCAAACATTAACACCAACAGAACTTTATTTTATAACTGTAATGGGTGAAGAAGAACTTTATACCAGTAGTTTTATTAGTGGTGTTTACCCTAAAATGATTGAAGGATTGGGTAAAGCAAAAACAGATAGTTTGTTTAAAATGGTGCATTATGGATACTACAGGAAGTTTATTAAAATGTGTGCATCATTTAATATGCTTGAAGATTTTTTGAGTAAGATGGACAGAAACGTTGCAGAAAATTTAATGCAACATTTTGCAAGCGATTTAGAACAATACACAAGCCTTGAAGAAGCTGTTGATGTGGCTGACTCCTATGGTAGCATAAAGGATTCTGCTATTAAAAAAATTATCATAACAACTGTGAGAAACAACTTGCAGCAACAAACTGAAAACGAGAATAACAAGGGAAAAATTATTTATGGTTTGCTCAATCAAATACTTTCTTCATTTGACTCAACAAAAAATACCAATGTTGCTAAACTTTATAATTTGCCATCAGTTTATCAATTATCAAATAATATTTTAAAAGATGATAAAGGAAGAATTAATGTGCAACAGTTTTTTTATGGCGATAAAGATGGCAAAGAATTTTTCAATGATTTCGTAAACTCCTTTAGGAGCAAGGATTGGCGAATAGTTTCTAAGCCAAATTGGATAGAAGTTAGCAGCAATAATGCAACACCAATAACTATTTATGCAAACCGTCCTTTAAATGAAGAAGCAGGCCTGGATGATGCTGCACAAAAACAGTTAAAGGATTATTTAGACTCATTAAATATTTATCCAACAATTGCCATCCATCGTGGACATAGCTATTATTTAAAAGCAAGTATTAAACAAATTACTGGCAACTCTAAATTAGTATTACTTGGTAGTTGTGGAGGTTATCATAGTTTGAGTAAGGTGTTAGACATTAGCTCACAAGCACAGATTATAGCAAGCAAACAAATTGGTACAGGTGCCATTAACATTGCTATTATTGAAACAATAATGGAAACACTTAAACAAGGTAAAGACCTTAACTGGCAAAGCATTTGGGTTAATATTGAAAATAAGTTTACAAACAAGAAAGAACTAAAAGATAGGTTTGATGATTATATACCTCCATACAAAAACTTAGGTGCAATTTTCATTATGGCATATAATAGAGCAATGAGAGTCAATCCACATTTTAGCAATTAAGAGTTTAGTAATTACTTAGGCTCGGGCAATAGCAATATTTTTACAAAGTAATAAGAAAGCCCCTAAATGAAGACTTGCTATAAACTTTTTTCAACTTGCAGTTTACTATTTATCACACTAATTTCATTTGCTCAAAATCCTAATATCAAGTGTTATTTTAATCACGCTGTTAACACAGCTTTATCAACAAATACCAATGCAATTTACTTAAATGGAACTTTTCCTGATACGATTGCTGCATATATTAATAGGGCTAAAAGTACCGTGGATGTTGCGTTGTATAACTTTACCTCAAATGGATTTGATGTAGTAACAAAGATTGCAACAGCTATAAATAATGCACATACAAGAGGCGTTATTGTACGTTGGGTTTATGATGGAGGCTCTACCAACTCTGGACTTAGCTTAATCAATTCTTCCATTTCAAAACTTGGTAGCCCAACAGCCACAGGTTATGGAATAATGCATAATAAATTTGTTATAATTGATGTCAATACAATAAATGCAAGTGATGCTTATGTTATAACTGGTTCATATAATTTTTCCAACGCTCAAACCAATTATGATTACAATAATCTCTTAATTATTCAAGACAAAAATGTTGCTACTGCTTACTACAATGAGTTCAATAAAATGTGGGGAGGAACAGCAAGTACACCCAACTTAACAGCAAGCACATTTGGTCCAAATAAAACAACATCTGCTGCACATTATTTTAATGTAAATGGCATGCAAGTACAAATTCACTTTAGCCCCAAAGACACTTGTGGCAAGTATTTGAAGAATGTTATCAATAGTGCAAATAGCGATTTATTTTTTGGAATTTATACGTTTACAGACAACTCAATTGCCAATGCAATTTTAGCAAAATTCAATGCTAATTTAAAGGTTAGAGGAATAATGGATAACTTCAGCAAGACCTATTCTCCATATACAACGCTCAGCACACCACTTGGTTCAAATATGGCTTTATATAATACAAGTGGTTCATTGTATCACAATAAAATTATGATTGCCGATGCGTTAGATTACTCATCAGACCCACAAGTTGCAACTGGTTCTTTTAACTGGTCGTTGTCTGCTCAAAATACTAATGATGAAAATTTTGTAGTGATACACGATTCAATTATTACCAACCAATATTATCAATCTCTTTGTAAAAATTTATCAGATTTTGGAGGAACTCCTTGCCTTGTTCCATTGCCAATGGAATGGGTTTCATTTGAAGGAAAATTAAATACTCAAAAAAATATTATTTTAAACTGGGCAACTGAAAAAGAGTACAATAATAATCATTACGAAGTTGATAAAAGCCTTGATGGTATTAACTTTGAGCGAATTGGAATAGTTAGTGTACAACAAAATAAGTTATTAAATAATTATCAATTTGATGATGAAAAAATAAGTGAAGGAAATAATTTTTATAGAATAAAACAAGTGGATGACGATGGCAATTTTACTTATTCAAAAACTATTGAAATTTATAATAGAACAGAAACAACTCAAAATCTTTTTCCTAACCCTGCAAGTGATTATTTGAATATAAAATTACCTGCAAATAGTCAGGCAATAAATATTTACACTACTACTGGTATTAAATTGCAAAGCACTTCTACTGCTGGGTTTTATAATATTAATTTGCCACTTAAAAGTTTGCCAAGAGGAAATTATTTACTTGAAATTTTAACAAGGAATAATAAAATTGTGAAGACGTTTACCAAGCAATAATTACAAACTTATTTTATTTAGAAATTTGTCATAAGCATCTCTCCACAAAAGCCATTTTTTTTGATTTGCAAGAAAATGATTGTGCAGAATGAAGATAAATTCCCCATCAACTTGCTTAACAATATTGTAGTAATGCAACATTTCTTGCAAAGCGTTTTCTGGAGAAAGTTGTTGCTCAAAAATGCTATTTGCATCCATATAGCAAAATGGATGAAGCATTAAATTAGTTTGTTTTTCTTCTTTTAAATTATACCAATAAAATGATTTTGTGTAAGAAGCCCTAAAGCCATTGCAAGTTCCATAGCCCATTGTATAATCTTCTTTAATCCCTTTATCAATAAGGGTTTCATAAGTTTTGGGGAATTGCAATTGCAAGTAATGTTGTCGGGAAATATTGATTTTTTTGCTACAAATATTCTGCAAAATTTTTACTTCATTTGCTAAAATACTTTTGTCATTATTGCTAACAAACGAGGGATGAATACCAACTTTATCTTTTGCTGAAAGTTGCTTTATCAACGTTATCATTCCTTTGCTTTTCGGCGAATTATTTTTATCGTATTCGCTTCTCTTATTTGCAACAAGAAAAAAATAAATTGGATTTAATTGATATTGCGAATGTAGATTGGTTAACCAATTAAAAACATCGTAAGGGTCTTTTTGATAGCCAAGCAATACTTTTAATCTCTCAATAAATGTTCCTCTCTTTTGAAAAATATCTTTAACAAATCCACCAACATTTTTTAGTAATGAATGGTTATTATAAGCAAAAGCTATGTCAACATCGTAAGTAGGAATAGCTTGGAATTTAGAGTTTGAAATTTGAAGTTTATGTTGATTATATATTTCCTTTAACCACAAATTAATCATTGGCAAATGCAGAAAACCTTCTTTGTAAGCTAAACTATTTTCGTGGTGATAATTACCATAATTATCCTTTTTATAATCGTTAAAATATTCTTCGTAGCGAGTTAATAAATAAAATGAAGCAGAAAAAATATCAAAAGGAATTGTTCCATTTGTTTTAAAAAAAACTTTCAAGCCATTCCATTCAAAGCAAGTGATAGCAATAGTTTCAATAGTTTTTTGCTCAAGCAAGCCATAAGGAATTATCCATAAACTTTCTTCATCAAACTTGGTTGTAGAGTAATTTATTTTTTGAAGAGATGAGTTTGAAAATTTCAAAACATCTCTTGTAATAATTGTATCATTCCCCAAAATAGTTTTCACTACATACTCGAGTCTTGGAGTAATATGTTGTGTAAAAACTATTGTCATTGTGTGGGTTTATTTCTTTGTGTGAAATTAGTTTTTAAAGTATTCCAACTCATTGCTAAAGTCTAAATGAGTATTGTGTTCTTGCAATAATTTTACCTTCTTGTAATATGTTTCCAAAAAGTTTTTATGTTGGTTGCTTACGGCATTAAATGGCTTGTGATTGAATGCTGTATTGATTTCTGCAATTTCCTGCATTAATTTTTTTGTATCATCGTTCATACAAGCATCAATAAATTTTTCCCACACATATTGCGTTGCATAATAATTTGGATGTACTAAATCTTCTGCAAAAAAACGATAGTCACGCAAATCATCAATCACCAATTCGTAAGCAGGAAAGTAATAAAGTTTATCTAATTTTTCCAGCAAATCGTGAACAGTCTGAATAAGCACAGCTTTGCTACGATTGTTGTTAATGGCACCCTCACGCAAATGCCTTACAGGACTGATAGTAAAAATGATTTTAATATTGGGATTAAAAGCACCCAGTTTATCAAGCATTGTAGCCAACACTAAAATCGCTTGGTCAACTCGCAATAAACGTTTATCAAACCAATCTGCTGGTGCTTTATGGTTGTTTGCTGCAACGGTTCCTTTTGTTGCATTTAAGGCATTTTCAGTCAGTGTATAAATCCAGGCAGAACCAAGCGTTATTAATATGTAATCTGCTTGTTTTAAAAAAGCATTTGCTTCTTTGTTTGTGTCGTTTATTTTACTCAAAGCCTCATCAGCATTGATTCCTGAGAATCTGCTATGATGTTGCCAACTATGCCAACCCTCGTTATAATTAAACAAATCTTCCTTTGTATATTCTTTATTTTCTACAACATTAATAATAGCTTCACTAACACTCACTGGATTGAATAAAATTCCATTGGGGTTTTCATAAACATTAAATTTTTGTTTACGCAATTTATCGCCAATATTCTCTGTAAAGCAACTTCCAACCAACATTAATTTATGTTGATGAGTAATGGATTGCTGTAATTTTTTTATATCAAATTCGCTTCTAAATTTCATCTAATTTTCTATTTCATTTTATAAGTTAAATCAGCGAAATCTTGAATGCTCAATTGCTCTGCACGTTTGGTAAAAATTTCTTCTTTCAATATTTCAGCATCAAACATTCCCTTTAATGGGTTACGCAACATTTTTCTTCTTTGATTAAATGCAGCTTTAACCAAGGCAACAAATTTTTTATGGCTACTGAATTCAAGTGGTTTGTCTTTTCTTGTTAATCTAATCACGCCACTATTCACTTTTGGTGGAGGATTGAAACTTGCAGGTGGCACATCAAACAAGTATTCAACATTGTAATAAGCCTGAATTAATACACTAATAATTCCATAACTTTTATTGCCGTGATTGGCTGCAACTCTTTCTGCCACTTCCTTTTGAAACATTCCAATAACAACAGGCACTTGTGTTTTCCAATCTAAAACTTTAAACAAAATTTCTGTTGAAATATTATATGGGAAATTGCCTATAACTGTAAATTCATTTTCAAAAGGAGCAGTTGTTTGCAAAAAATCTTTGTGAATTATTTTGTCTTTAAGAATAGGAAAAGTAAGTTTTAAATATGCTACTTTTTCATCATCCAGTTCTACTGCTTTTAAATTAATATTGGGAATATCAATTAAATATTTTGTCAATGCACCGGCACCTGGTCCTACTTCTACCAGATTCTCAAACTGTGATTGGCAAAGGGCTTCAACAATTTTTTTGCAAATTGTTTCATCTTTTAAAAAATGTTGCCCAAGACTTTTCTTTATAGTAAATTTCATTGAGGCAAAGGTATTGGTTGGTGTAGTTTAAATGTACAAGGTTTTTGAAACAACTTTTTATTGCCGTTGGCTTGAGCAACTGCAATAAAAAAAGCCATCCTAATTTATGAGATGGCTTTGCTTTTAAGAATATTTTTTTTATTTGCTAATAACAATTCGTGTTGGTGTTGGACCACTAATTCCATTTTTCTCCCAAGCCAGTTTTACTAATCCTTGAACACCAAAATACACATTCCAATAATTTTGTTGTGTAGCATAAGGGCGAATTGCTAAGGAGCACATACCATCTCCTACTTTTAAAACATTTATTTCAGGTGCAGGTGTGTTTAAAACATATTCACTACTTAAAGCTGCATTTAACGCTACAAGTTTTGCCTTCTCAACATCTTGGTCTAAAGCTATTGCCATTGTAATATCAACACTTAAATTTCCATATGCAGAAAGATTAGTGATAGTGCCAGTTGACAATGCACCATTTGGTAAAAAAACAGTTTTATTTTCTGGTGTTAAAACAGTTGTAGCAAAAATGCCTTGTTCTGTTACAGTACCAATTACACCTTGTCCTTCTATTAAATCGCCAACTTTAAAAGGCTTAAAGATAAGCAACATTACACCACCTGCTAAATTGCCAAGTGAACCATTCAATGCAGCACCAATAGCCAATCCTGCACCAGCAAGCAATGCAGCAAATGAAGTAATATTAATACCTATCATTCCTGCTATTGTTAACGTTAGCATCGCCATAAATATCACTCGCAGCAATGATAATAAAAACCCTTGTAGCGATTTATCGTAATGTTTATGTGCCATTATTTTACCAAGTGTAAGCACACTTTTTTAATAACAAAAGAACCTACAATGTAAACCACTACTGCACCAAATATTTTAGGAGCAAATGAAACAGCCATAGATTGAACTTTTGACATAAGTTCTGAAAAAAATGAAATTTGTAAAAACATAAAATTATTTTGAAGTTATATGTAAATAAAGGATTTTGGCATCTACAATCAATAAAAATAAAGGGACATCGAAAATTTCGACATCCCTTTTATGAATATTTACAATATGATTACTACTAACTATTTGCCTTCATCTTCTTAATTTCCTCTGTTAACTTAGGAACAACTTCAAAGGCATCACCAACAATTCCATAGTCAGCAGCTTTAAAAAATGGAGCTTCAGGGTCTTTATTAATCACTACCATTACTTTGCTACGATTCACGCCAGCTAAGTGTTGTATAGCACCACTAATACCTATTGCAATGTATAAATTTGGAGCAATTTGCACACCAGTTTGCCCTACGTGCTCGTGGTGTGGACGCCAATGTGCATCACCCACAGGGCGACTACAAGCAGTGGCTGCACCCAACTCTTTTGCAAGGTCTAAAAGTATTCCCCAATTTTCTGGACCTTTTAATCCACGACCACCACTCACTACAATATCAGCTTCGGTTAAACTTACTTCGCCACTCACTTTATTGGTTGCAGTAACTTTTACTTTGCCTGCTGTAACATCAATATTTAAAGGACTTACAGTTGCTGAACCTTCGCCAGCAACAACGTGAAAACTATTTGGATTTAGCGAGATAATTTTTATTGCAGATGTAATAGAAACATTTGCAAAAGCCTTTCCACTAAACACAGATTTTTTAACTACAAATCCATTAGTAGTATCTGGCAATGCAATTGCACCAGCAACTAATCCAGCTTTTAAACGAGCTGAAACTCTTGCTGCTACTGCTTTTCCTGTTGTGTTGTGAGAAAGCACCACAACAGTTGCACCACTTGCATTTACTGCATCTGCAATTGCTTTTGCATACACTTGTGTGTCCACAGTATTCAATGCTTCATTGGCAACCTGGTGAATTTTTGATACACCATATTTACCTAAAAAAGATAAATCATCACTCACTGTTCCCAACACTAAACCCTCTGCAGCAACGCCTAATTGTTTTGCAACTTGAGAGCCATAGCTCAATGCTTCATAAGAAGATTTTTTAACGTGTCCTTCGGCTTGATCTATAAATATTAAAACTGACATAAAACTAATTTGTTGATTTGATAATTTGATAATTCGATAATTTGATGATGTTTTTTTGATATTTTTTTATCAAATTATCACATCATCTCATTATCACATTAAATCGCTTTTGCTTCTTCGTGCAACAATCTTACTAATTCTGCAACATTATCAGCAGCTACTAATTTAACTCCAGCTTTTGCAGGAGGCAATTCAAAACTTGCAATAGTTGTGAGTGTATCTATTGCAGCAGGTTCAACCACTTTCAGAGGTTTTGTTCTTGCAGCCATAATGCCACGCATATTAGGAATACGTTGTTCAGCAACTCCTTTTTGACAACTTACAACAACTGGCAAAGCCACTTCACACACTTCCTCACCACCTTCAATTTCCCTTGTAATATTTGCTGTTGTTGCGTTTAAATCAAATTTAGTTGCTAAAGAAATATATGGAGCATCAACTAATTCTGCAATCATTCCACCAATTGAAGAGCCATTATAATCAATAGTTTCTTTACCAGTAAAAATAATATCGTATTGATTTTGTTTTGCAATTTCAGCAATTTGTGCAGCAATAAAATAGCTATCGTGACTATCAGAATTTACTCGAATAGCTTCATCACCACCAAGTGCCAAAGCCTTACGTATAATGGGTTCTGCGTCAGCAAGACCAACTGTAATAAGATGAATTGTAACGGTTGCATCTTTTTCTTTTAATTCAATAGCACGCACAAGTGAATACCACTCATCATAAGGATTAATTATCCATTGCACACCAGTTTCATCAAACTTTGTATTGCCTTCTTTGAAAGCAATTTTAGAAGTTGTGTCCGGTGTTTTACTAATACAAACTAAGACTTTCATTCGTTAAAAATTTATTTAGTTGTTTATGCAACTAAAGGCAAAAATAATTGCTTTAGTGAATCGATTGCAAAGGTTAAGGAATTTATTTTGAAGAAACATTTTTTTGAAAGAATAGGAGTTTATTTTTGAAAACTCAATGTATAAAGCAATTCTTTACATATCATCATTCTTTCTTAGTAACTATATTATTGCTCAAACAATTGGTGGTGCTACTGTTTTCAATTTCCTTCACCAGCCAAACACAGCAACACTTTCAGCACTTGGCGGCGTAAATATTTCATCAATTAATAATAGTGTTGGTTTAGCTTTTAATAATCCTGCGTTGTTAAGAAGTAGTACTGAAAAAAAATATGAAGCATCGTTTAACAATTATTTTGCAGGAATAAAAAACTATAGTTTCACAGCTTCTCAGCATTTTGAAACATCTGCAACAACTGCAAGTGCTGGAATTAATTATTTTAATTATGGCAACATTACACAAACTGATGCAGCAGGCAATATTTTAGGAACTGTCAATTTGAATGATTTTGTGTTACAAATTCAAACATCGAAACAATATAAAGATAATTGGTTTTATGGTGCAACTGCCAAGTTTATCAGCAGTAATTATGGAACTTACAAAAGCAATGGAATAGCTGTGGATGTTGGGCTTTGCTATTATGATTCAACAAAAAAAATGCAAGTTGGATTTGTTATTAAAAATATAGGAAGTCAACTTAAAACTTATGTGAGCAATGTTGCAAAAACAGAGCTTCCTTTTGATGTGGAATTAGGCATTACAAAACGATTGCAAAAAGCACCTTTTCAGTTTTCATTAACTGCACATCATTTACAAGCCCTTAGTATTTTGTATAACGACACAACTTTTAATGCCAATGAAGGATACAACCAAGATGTTAGCTTTTTGAAAAAAATATTTTCACACTTTATTGTTGCTTCAGAAATTTTTATTGGAGACAAAATAAAAGCAACAATTTCTTACAATTTTTTACGCAGGGATGATTTATATATTTATCAATCTGCAAATGGGTTAAGTGGTTTCAACGTAGGATTGTCAATACTTTTGAAGAAATTGCATTTTCACTATGCTACAGGATTTTACCAACAAAATATGTATCATCAAGTAAGTATTGGTTTTTAGTTTTTCAACAAATCAACAACACCCTCTTTCTGTAAAATTAAATAGCCCAATCTATCATTACTAATGCCATCTTTTAATTGATAGCTAAATTCCAATTTATTGTTTGAGATATTGGTTTCAAAATATTTAAATTGAATGTTGGAATATTGCGTTAGTGATTCACCAATTTCATACAGATGTGTTGACAAAATAAAGATGGCATTTTGTCTTTTTTGCAAGCCTTCAATCACTGCAGTGCTACATTTCATTGCATCCTGAATATTAGTTCCTTTGAAAAGTTCATCAATTAATATCAGCCACTTCTTGTTATCATTAACTTTTTCTACAGTGCTTTTAACACGTTGCACTTCGTTAAAAAAATAGCTTTCATTTTTAAAAATATTATCAGCAATATGTATGTTACTAAGTAGTCCATCAAAGCAACTCAACCTCATTTCTTTTGCTGGCACTCCAATGCCTAAATGAGCCAAATAAACAGCTACTCCTGTCGCCTTAATAAAAGTACTTTTGCCAGCCATATTAGCACCAGTTAAGAACAAAAAATTATTTTGTTTTTTAAGTTCAATATCATAACTTACTGGTGAACTCAAAAGCAAGTGGTATAAGCCTTTTGAATGAACGAAAGGTTCATCACTTTCAACAAACTCAGGGAAAACAAAACCATATTTTTCACAAGCAATTGCCAAACTCAAATAAGCATCGATTTTACCATAAATTTCAATTAAATCAAAACAATCTTGCTTAAAATGATAGCGAAAAAAAGCAGCATTATCAAGCATATTTTGATTAGACGAATCAACTGATTGTTCAAGTACTTCAACAAGCCTCGATTTACTAGTTATCATTTCAATTTTAGAAATCCAGAACTGTATTTGCTTGCTTGATGCAGGTTGTAGTAATGCTGAAATTTCTTTTAAGCCTTTTATAAAACCAATAAAATGTGTAATGGAATATTTAGTTAAAGAAAAATCTGCACTTGAAAATATTTTATAAAAAAAAGTATTGACCGTATTTGCAGGTTGGGGGTAATTGCTCATAGCAGTATCGTAAAACCTTTCCATCACCATTATTGTTCCATTGGTAATGTTTTTTGGTAATGAATTTTTAATGTCAATTAACTGCTTAATAGTATTTTGAACATCAACAATTTCATCAATATTTTTTAATGGGTTTACAAGCAGGTTTCTCAGGAAATGCTTACCATCATTAGTTTGTGTAAAGTTGAGGTAGTGGAAAATAGAATATTCTTCCTCTTGTTGAAATATAGATAAATCTTTTAAAGTTGTTTGGTCTATTTGCATAGTTTTAGTTTATGGTTTACGGTTTATAGTTTCCTTATTTTCCTTAACTGTAAACCATACAAAATTTAACTTCTCTCAAATTTTAGTCTTTGACCTTTTACAGATTCATTGAACACATTATTTCCATAAACCAAATTGCCATTTACAAAAGCTTTTTCTATGATTGCAGGCATTGTAAAATTTTCCAATGGACTCCAACCACATTTGTATAAAATATTATCTTTTGTTATTGTGCAATCTTTATTCATATCAACCAAAACCAAGTCAGCGTAATATCCTTCACGAATAAAGCCCCTTTCTTTTATTTCAAAACAAGTTGCCACAGCGTGGCTCATTTTTTCAACAACTTTTTCAATAGATATTTTTCCATCCTTTACATAATGCAACATCAACTGCAATGAATGTTGAACCAATGGCAAACCAGCGTGTGCCTTAAAATAATCTTCACTACTTTTTTCCTCAAACGTATGTGGAGCGTGGTCTGTAGCAATTACATCCAATCTGTCATCAAGCAAGGCTTCCCAAAGTTTTGGTTTATTATTTGGAGATTTTATTGCAGGATTACATTTTATTTTATAGCCTAAATTTTCATAATCCTCACTTGTAAAATGCAAATGATGCACACAAACCTCAGCGGTAATTCTTTTATCTTTTAACGGTAATAAATTTCCAAAAAGTTGTAATTCTTTTTCAGTAGAAATATGCAAAATATGCAATCGACTATTAAATTTTTTTGCAAACTGAATGGCTTTTAATGAAGACTCAAAACAAGCTTCTTCATCTCTGATTACCGGATGGTCAGCAGGTTCAAAATGCTCTTTGGTTAATTTCAATTTTTCAATGTTAGCTTTTATGATGGTTTCCTCTTCGCAATGCGTTGCAATAAGTAGTTCAGTTCCTGCAAAAATTTTCTCTAAATAAACAGGATTATCAACAAGCAAATTTCCTGTTGATGAACCCATAAAAATCTTTACGCCACACACATTATTTTTCTTTGCATTTGTCTTCATTATTTCTTCGTAATTATCATTTCCTGTACCCATAAAAAATGAATAATTTGCCAATGAATTTTTTGATGCAATTAAATATTTATCCTCAAGCAAATCTTGTGTAAACACTGGTGGTATTGTGTTTGGCATTTCCATAAAACTTGTTACACCGCCTGCAATTGCAGCTTTTGATTCTGTATAAATAGTTGCTTTATGTGTTAGCCCTGGCTCACGAAAATGCACCTGATCATCTATCACACCAGGCAATAAATATTTGCCTGTAGCATCTACTTCTTCAACAGCAAAATTTACATTGATATTGCTACCAATTTTCGCTATTCTTTCGTTCTTAATTAGCACATCTGCAACATAAGTTTTTCCTTCGTTTACAACAGTTGCGTTTTTAATTAGGTAAGTTGACATTGTATCTTATTTTTGAAATCTTTAACAATCAAATATGAAAAAAATATTTTTCTTTCTTTCAAGTTTTTTTATTGCTCAATTAATAAATGCTCAAGCAGATTTTATTGAGCTTGGTTCTACACAATACGATATGCTTGATAGGCTCGAAATTAAGCTTCGCAAAGATTCGGTTTTAAATTTTAGTTGCGTAAAACCTTATGATAGAAGAATTATTACCACTCGTCTTGAATATATCGACAGCCTTAGCAAAGCTAATGCTATCAAGCTTTCCAGGGTTGATAAATATAATTTGGATATGATGTTAAAAGAAAATTTTGACTGGAAAAAAGGTAGAGGCGATACATCATTGAAGTTTAAAAACCTTTGGGGTAAAGAGCATAGAGATAACCCATTTTATTTTGGGGTAAAGCGTGAAGATTTTTCTTTTTATTCTAAACTGATGTATAATTTTCAAATGGGAAAAGAGAATAATGGCAATCCGAAACCTTACAATAACGAAAGAGAAGTTTTTCAATGGCGTGGGCAGGTAAGCAAGAAAGTTGGTTATTACACTTATGCTACAGACTACGATATGCGACCACCTGCTTATGTGCGTCAATATGTAACTGAGCATAATGCATTGCCAGGCTTGGGGTATTTTAAAACAAATTCAGCTAATGGTCCATTTAATGGATTTGATGTAAAAGGTGGTATAATGTTCAATGCGACAAAAGGCATTGATGTGCAATTTGCATTCGATAAAGTCTTTATTGGCAATGGTTACAGAAGTTTAATACTAAGTGATTTTAGTAATAATTTTTTATTTTTAAAAGTAAATACACGCTTCTGGAAATTGAATTATTATAACCTTTTTGCACAAATGACAAACAGGGGAAATGCAAGCATTGACACTTTGTATCCTAAAAAATATATGACATTCCATTGCTTGGAATTGCAGGTAAATAAATGGTTGAATCTTGGATTATTTGAAAACATAATGTTTGGCAGAAGCAATGGATATGATGCCAATTATTTTAATCCAATGATTTTTATGGTAGCATTGGGTCATCAATTAGGAAGCCCTGATAAAGCAACAATTGGTTTAAACATTAAAGCAAATGCTTTTAAAAATACTCAATTCTACAGTCAGGTTATCATAAATGAATTTGTTCTTGACCAAGTTTTGAAATATAAAAATGGTTGGTGGGCTAACAAACAAGCACTGCAATTGGGTTTCAAGGCAATTGATGTTTTTCATATCAATAATTTAGATGTGCAAGGAGAGGTGAATATTGTGCGACCATTTGTTTATTCTTCTATGGATAATTACAGTTCATACACGCACTACAATCAACCATTAGCACATCCTTTGGGTGCTAATTTTAAAGAGTTTATTGCCATCGTAAAATATCAACCTGCACCTAAATGGCGATTACAGGGGAAATTGATTTACTACAAACAAGGGTTGGACTCTGCTGGTGTAAATATGGGTAACAATCCGCTTTTGCCTTACACAACACGACCTTATGATTTTGGTTGGAAAATTGGTTCTGGAGTTCCTGCTAGTTGTTTATTAGCACAAGCAAGTGTGTCATATCAACTGTTGCCAGATGTTTTTATTGATGCAGACTATATCCTTAGAACCTATAAGCAGCAAGGATTTGCAGATGTTAACACCAACATTTTCAACTTCGGACTTAGAATGAATTTGAGAAAAAGAGAATATGATTTTTAGTGCCAAAATTTCTTCAACATAATAATATTTACTGATTATAATGCATTACTCATCTCTCGAAGAATGTTTGCTTGACTTAGAAAAAAACAATCATCTTATTCGTGTTAAAGAAGAAGTTGACCCCTACTTAGAAATGGCTGCAATTCATTTAAGGGTGTTTGAAGCAGGTGGACCAGCTATACTGTTTGAGAATGTTAAAGGCTCAAAATTTCGTGCTGCATCAAACATATTTGGAACAATAGAAAGAAGCAAATTCATCTTTAGAAAAACATTTTCTCAAGTTCAAAAACTGATTGAATTAAAAGGGAATCCCATAGAATCGATTAAACATCCAATTGATAATTTTACAATAGGACTTGCTGCCCTGAAAGCCTTGCCACTAAAGAATCCTATTAGCAAACCCATTCTTTATGAAGAAATAAAAATATCTGATTTACCACTTATTCATCATTGGCAAAACGATGGTGGTGCATTTGTTACATTACCCCAAGTTTACACAGAAGATATTGATGCTCCTGGCATAATGAAAAGTAATTTGGGAATGTATAGGATTCAACTTACTGGTAATGATTATGAGCTAAATAAAGAGATTGGACTGCACTATCAATTGCATCGTGGAATTGGTGTTCACCAAACAAAAGCAAATAAAAAGGGAGTGCCTCTAAAAGTAAGTTGCTTTGTTGGTGGACCACCATCACATTCATTAGCTGCAGTAATGCCTTTGCCTGAAGGAATTAGTGAAATGACTTTTGCTGGAGTAATTGGTGGCAGAAGGTTTCGTTACTTTTATGATGATGGATTTTGCATCAGCTGTGATGCTGATTTTGTAATAACTGGCGAAGTTTATCCCAATGAAAATAAACCAGAAGGACCTTTTGGCGACCACTTGGGATATTACAGTTTGCAACACCAATTTCCTGTAATGAAAGTGCACAAAGTGTATGCAAAAAAGAATGCCATTTGGGCGTTTACAGTTGTAGGTCGTCCACCACAAGAGGATACAAGTTTTGGCAATCTAATTCACGAGCTTACTGGTGATGCTATTCCACAAGAAATTCCTGGATTAAAAGAAGTGAATGCTGTTGATGCAGCTGGTGTTCATCCTTTGCTATTGGCTATTGGTAGCGAACGCTACACGCCATATTCGCAAACAAAACAACCTGCAGAATTGCTGACTATTGCTAACCATATTTTAGGTACAGGTCAATTAAGTTTAGCGAAATTTTTATTTATAACAGCCGATGAAACTAATCAACTTTCAACACACAATATTCAAGTTTATTTTGAGTATGTTTTAGAAAGAATTGACTTTACAAGAGACATTCATTTTTATACAAAAACAACTATTGATACATTAGATTATAGTGGTGATGGATTGAACACAGGAAGCAAAGTTGTGTTTGCAGCTTATGGCGAAAAGAAAAGAGATTTGTGCAGAGAAATTCCTGCTGAAATGCAGCAATTGCAAGGGTTTGAGAATGCTCAATTGTGTATGCCAGGAATAGTTGCCATTCAAGTTAAAAGTCAAAATTCAAAAACAATAACTAAGGAATTGATAAAGGAATTATCAACTACCAATTGTCAATTATCAATTATTGTTGTTTGTGATGATGCCTCTTTTACAGCTGCAACCTTAAACAATTTTCTTTGGGTAACGTTCACTCGTTGCAACCCAGCAAATGATATTTATGGAGTGGATGAATTTATTGAAAATAAGCATTGGGGTTGCAAAGGCAGCTTAATTATTGATGCACGTATAAAGCCTCATCACGCTCCACCTGTTGAAAAAAATGCTGAAGTTGAAAAAAGAATTGATAAACTATTTGCTAAAGATGGAAGTCTTGCTGGCATTAAATCTTAATTCAATAACGCACTAAGTAATGACCATAACAATCGTTACAATAATCATGTATAATTAGTGTGTCATTTCTTATTTCATCAACAATCCCATCAATAAATACATAAGAATTTTTTAGTTCTGCTATGTAAAAAGTATCACCAGGGTTTGGTGTCGAAATTTTATGCCAATTTATTATATCAACTTGTGCTACTCCATTTTTGGTACAAATGAAATTACTATCATTTGTAAATTCCCAGTAAGTATTATTTGGGTAAGTAGTAGCTGGGCTAAAGCCACCAATTTCTTTAGCCAACTTCCATTTGCCACTAATGAAATACTTGATAGAATCTAAAGATTTATCCAACAGGCTGATGTTTATTGGGGTTTTAAAAGTTTTCTTTTTGCAAGAAAAAAATATACTTAGAAAGGCTATTACTAAAACAAAACAGAGGAAAATATTTTTTCTCATTGAGAGTAATTTAGAAAATAAAGTTAATGTTCAATTTTATTTTTTACTATAAATTCTTATTCCTTCTCTGTTTAAAACATAAGTGTAGTAGAAATTACAGAAAAATTTTGTGGCAGCACTAAAAATAATGTTTGAATTTATTTTACAGGATTTCATCAATAATAGATCATACTGTTGAATTGTATTATCAGAATCGAGCCCTGTTAAACCATTTTTTTCAAGCTGCAAATTTGATAATACTGGAATTGAATAATGATGTTTCAATCCTCCATAATAATCAAAAACAATCAAGCCATTTTGTTTATTATATAAATAAATTTCCTTGTTATTATCTTTTAAAAAACTCATAGGAAAATAATTATCAGCATCAAATAACATTCTTATGTCAACTGTTTCAGATAAAACATTTCCAAGATCATCTATTTTTTTCAACTTGTAATTAACTTCATCAAAAAGCCAAATATTATTATCGTAACTTGATGCAATAAGATTTATTTCAGTTAAGTTCTGCTTGTGTAAATCAAGGGTGTTAATGATGTTAAAAAATCTATCTAACTCAAGTATGGTTGCAAAATCTTTATAGTAAACCAATATTTTCAATGGGTTTGTAACATCAATCAAACTAATATTACCATAGCGTTTGGTATCATTAAAAGTAGCTATGCTATCAAAATTGTTGTTGATTTTTTTTATTTGATTATCATTTGAGACAAGGTAAATATTGCCTAAATTATCTACTTCAAAATTTTTATAATTCCCAGTAATTTTTTTTGTGAGAGTGAGTTGTAATGTAGAGTCACTTGCATTTACAATTTGCAAGGAAAACGTGCAGAAAAATAATATAATGATTAGTTTTCCCATTTTTTCAATTCAAAAGTTTGTCCGTCAAAAACGGCATAAGTAAAGTTGGTAATCCAATCCCCAAGATTGATATAAGTACTGCTATTATTGAGTTCTATTGTTAATGGCAAATGCCTATGTCCAAAAATAAAATAATCAAAATGCTCTTTTTGCAAAACTTCATTGCAATAAACAACTAACCATTCTTTGTCTTTTCCTAAAAAAACGGCATCGCTGCTTCCTGTTTTTTGTCTGCTTTTTCTACTAAAATAATTTGCAATACCAATACCAATTGAAGGATGTGCAAAACCAAACAACCATTGACAAATTGGGTTTCTAAAAACCTTCTTTAAAAGCTTATATCCTTCATCTCCTGGGCCTAAACCATCACCATGACCAACATATAATTTCTTGCCAAATCGTTCAAATATTTTTGGTTGATAATAAACAGGAATATTTAGTTCTTGCTCAAAATAACCACTCATCCACATATCGTGATTACCAACAAAAAAATGAATAGAAATACCGTTATCAGTGAGTTCTGCAAGTTTGCCTAGCAATCTTACATAACCTTTTGGAACGACTTTTTTGTATTCATACCAAAAGTCGAACATATCACCAACAATAAATATTTCTTGTGCAGAATCTTTTATAGCATCTAAAAAAGCAACTATTTTTTTTTCGCGAAGCAAACTACTTTCATAGTTGGGAGCTCCTAAATGAAAGTCGGAAAGAAAGTATATTTTTTTTTGAGAAGAAGGCAAGTTTATAAATTTTTCTTTTGCTCAAAATATTGCAATACATCGCCACTTATAACTATAGGCTTATTGGCTGTGTTGCCCTTGTACCAATATGTCCAAGCCAATGTAGTAGTTTCGTTAATGATGATTTCTGTAACAGTTCTTTCATACAAAACATCTTCATTATCCTCACCATTTAAACCTTCATAATCGTCTAATTGGGCAATGGCAAAATCGAAAGCCTCTTTGTGATTAATTTGATATAGTTCTCCAACAATAAATTTAGTATCACTACAAGAAACACCAACAGGGTAATCTCCCATATCGTAAAGCAAGCCTTTTACTTTAGCCTCACCAACCAATGTGAAATACCTGCTCACATAATTGTATGCAGGAGAATGAAAGCCACTGCGAAGTGAGCCATAAACAAAAAGCTGCGATGTTTCGTTTTGTTTCATTGAACAAATTTAATAGTAATGTAGTTAAGTAACTTGTCTATTAGCCCTTCATATTCTCATACTGCAAAGGGATACCAAAATCATTTGTTCTGCATAAAGCAATTACATCTTGCAAGTCATCAATTTTTTTAGCAGTTACACGAATGATGTTATCCATAATTGAAGCTTGTACTTTTAGCCCACTATCCTTGATTGCTTTCACAATTTTCTTTGCATCGTCTTGCTTTAAACCGTTGCGAACAGTAACTTCCTGCTTCACAACTTTACCACTTGGATAAGCTTCTTTGCTAAAGTCAAAAGCATTTCCATCAATGCCTTGCTTAATTCCACGAGAAAGAATAACATCAGTTACTTGCTGAATTTTCATATCACTTTCTGCCTCTACCTTAATAACAAAATTCTTTTTATCTAATTCCATTTCAAAGTGAGAACCACGAAAATCAAAACGGTTTTGAATTTCTTTTTTTACAACATTAATTGCGTTGTCTAATGTTTGTAAATCTACTTTACTTGCTATATCAAATGAAGCCATTTTTAATAATGATTAATTGTTAATAATAAATGTTTAATGATAACCGAAGACTAATTCCCAATACATAATCCCAATTAACTATTTAGTCTTTCGGTAATATCTAAATTATGTTCTTTAGCAGTTTCTTTTGCAATTTCATAACCCGCATCAGCGTGTCTTATAACACCCATTCCTGGGTCATTTCTTAAAACTCTTGAAAGTCTTGCTGCTGCTGCATTTGTACCATCTGCAACAATCACCATTCCACTATGAATGCTATAACCCATTCCTACACCACCACCATGGTGCAAACTAACCCAACTTGCACCACCTGCTGTGTTTACAAGTGCATTTAAAATTGGCCAATCTGCCACAGCATCACTTCCATCAAGCATTGCTTCTGTTTCTCTGTTAGGACTTGCCACACTTCCTGTATCTAAATGATCACGACCAATAACGATTGGTGCTTTTACTTTTCCTGTTCTTACTAATTCGTTAAATGCTTGACCTGCTTTTTCTCTTTCACCTTGCCCAAGCCAACAAATACGTGCTGGCAATCCTTGAAAAGCAATTCTTTCTTTTGCCATTTTCATCCAACGTAGCATTCCTTTATTTTCGGGAAACATACTCATAATCACTTCGTCTGTAACAGCTATGTCTGCTGGGTCGCCACTTAATGCAGCCCATCGAAAAGGCCCTTTTCCCTCGCAAAACAATGGACGAATATAAGCAGGCACAAAGCCAGGGAAAGAGAAACAGTTTACCGTTGACAGTTTACCGTTTTCAGTTGTTTGCTGATACTCTTGAGCTCTTGCTCTTAAATTATTTCCATAGTCAAAAGTAATAGCACCTCTGTTCATTAATTCAATCATTAGAACAACGTGGTGGTGCATACTTTCATAGCTTAGTTCTAAGTATTTTTCTTTATTCGTTTCTCTTAAAACATTGGCTTGTTCGTTGGTTAACATATGTGGAATATAACCAACCAACGGATCGTGTGCAGATGTTTGATCTGTTAAAACATCTACAGTAATATTTCTATCAATTAACCTCTCTAACAATTGTATGGCATTGCACAAAACACCTATGCTTAAAGCTTTTTGCTCTGCTTTAGCTTGTAATGCAGCATCAATAGCTTTATCAATATCTGTATATTTTTCATCCAAATATTTTGTTTCAATACGTTTATCAATTCTCCATTCTTCCACCTCTGCACACAATGCAACACCATCACACATTGTAATGGAAAGAGGTTGAGCACCACCCATTCCACCAAGACCAGCGGTAACAGTTAATGTTCCTTTTAATGAGCCATTAAAATGTTTATCTGCAATGGCTGCAAAGGTTTCGTAAGTGCCTTGTACAATGCCTTGGCTACCTATATAAATCCACGAGCCAGCAGTCATTTGCCCATACATCATCAAGCCTTTTTTCTCCAGCTCGTCAAAGTGTTTCCAATTTGCCCAGTTAGGCACTAATTGTGAGTTTGACAGCAACACTCTTGGAGCATCGGTATGTGTTTTTAAAATACCAACAGGTTTGCCACTTTGAATTAATAATGTTTCATCATCATTCAAATCCTTCAAGCCCTTAATAATTAAATCAAGTGCCTCAAAATTTCGTGCAGCCTTACCACGACCACCATATACAATTAAATCATCAGGACGTTCTGCTACTTCTGGGTCAAGGTTGTTTAGCAACATTCTTAACGCTGCTTCTTGCACCCAACCTTTACAATTAAGTTTAGAGCCAGTGGGCGTTTTATATTTTATTGGGTCGTATTTAGAGGTAGTTGTTGTGGACATCTTGCAATTGTTTAAGGTGCAAATTTATAGGAAACAAACACGCCTCTAAAAATGAATTTTAACATTTAAAACACAGGTTAACCAATTGCTTCTATGCTTCGTTTTATATATTTGCAGCCAATGAAGGTATTAGTATTGTTTATATCGCTTCTCTTTTTTGCAACGCAAATTATTCCAATAAAATATATTGGATATAGTTATGCTTCAAAAAAATGTAGTGTCAACTGCAACGACTGTTCAGATGAAGACGAAATACCTTTAAATGCAAAAGGAAAAAAAGGCAACGAAGTGTATTTATCAGATTTTTTTCATAGATATTACTTGCCAGATACTGCTGTGCAAATTCCTATGAAATTTCCTATTTTTTCCTCTGTATTGCCCGATGATTATATTAGCAATGTCATTGTTCCCCCACCTAATTGTTAGCTTAGTATTAATTTTATTTCAGGGTTCTATTTATAGCTTATGCAAATCACGCAATAGTGATGTTGAATAGCTATTTTCATTAATAACTAATCTTTCAAAATATGAGTAATAAAAATTTTATTGGTGCAGATATATCTGCATCTATCGTTGTTTTTTTAGTGGCTTTGCCACTGTGTTTAGGTGTGGCTTTAGCCAGTGGAGCACCAATGCTATCGGGTGTTATAGCAGGAATTATTGGGGGAATTGTAGTGGGCTTTTTAAGCAAATCTCCAAGTTCTGTTAGTGGACCAGCAGCAGGTTTAGCAGCAGTTGTGCTATCATCAATTACCAAACTGGGTAGCTTCGAGGTATTTTTAATGGCTGTCGTAATTGCTGGTGCAATACAATTATTAAGTGGCATCGGCAAAGCTGGTTTTATTGCAAATTATATTCCATCAAATGTCATCAAGGGTTTGCTTGCAGCAATTGGCATCATTTTAATTTTAAAGCAAATTCCTCACGCTGTTGGTTTTGATATTGATGGTGAAGACGATTTTACATTCTTTCAAAAAGATGGGCAAAATACTTTCTCCGAATTGCTGTCCATCTTTTCCTACTTTACTTTGGGTGCAGTAATTATATCAGCCATTTCCTTAATAGCATTGATTTACTGGGATAAAACACCAATGAAAAAATTGAGTTTTTTTCCTGCTTCATTGTTTGTTGTAATACTAGGTGTGGCACTCAATGCAGCCTTTAAATCTTTCTTTCCTGCTTTGCAAATAGAGTCCTCGCATTTGGTAAATATTCCTGCCATTAAAGGTGTAGATAGCTTTATCACAATGCCATCCTTTGCAAGCATTGGCAATTACCAGGTGTGGGTGGTTGCATTCACTATTGCTATCATTGCATCGCTTGAAACATTATTGAATTTAGAAGCTGTAGAAAACCTTGATTCATTAAAAAGAACAGCATCGCCCAACAAGGAATTAGTAGCACAGGGCATAGGAAATATTTTTTCTGGTTTGTTAGGTGGCATTCCAATAACATCAGTAATTGTAAGAAGTTCTGTAAACATTAATGCTGGTGCAAAAACAAAATTATCAACCATTTTACACGGTGTTTTTTTATTGATTAGCGTTGTATTAATTGCTCCAGTTCTTAATTTGATTCCATTGGCATCGTTGGCTGCAATACTTTTATTTACCGGATATAAATTGGCTAAAATTTCTTTGTTTAAAGAAATGTATAAAAAAGGGTTGAATCAATTTATACCATTTGTAGTTACCATTCTTGCCATCATTTTTACAGATTTATTAATTGGTATTTTAGTAGGATTGGCTGTTAGTATTTTTTATTTATTAAAGAGTAATTATAAAAATCCATTTGTTATAGAAAAAGAAGTGTTACACCAAGATGAAACACTTAGAATTGAATTGCCAAACCAAGCATCTTTTTTAAACAAAGCAACCATTAAGGAAACATTGTGGACTGTGCCCAACAACTCAAAAGTTATTATTGACGCCACTTACAGCGATTTTGTTGACAACGATATTGTAGAGTTGATTACTGATTTTAAAAATACAGTTGCAGTAGAAAAAAATATTAAACTAAACATTCTTGGGCTAAAGGAAAAGTATAATTTAGACGACCATATTCAGTTTTTAAATGTGCTGGATAAAGAAACACAACAGAAATTGAAAGCTGATGAGATATTGGATTTATTGAAAGCTGGCAACGACAGATTTGTAAAAGGCAAATGGACAGAAAAGTATTTAAAACACCAGGTTGGTGCCACATCTTTTGGGCAAAATCCAATGGCAGTTGTGTTAAGTTGTATTGATAGCAGAACTACTACGGAACATATTTTTGATTTAGGACTTGGCGATATTTTTAGTGTTCGTATTGCAGGAAATATTTTGAATGAAGATATTTTAGGCAGTATGGAATTTGCCACAAATGTTGTGGGAACAAAACTTGTTGTTGTGCTTGGACACACAAAATGTGGTGCTATTGTTGGTGCCTGCAATCACGTTGAAATGGGCAATTTAACAGCACTTTTAAACAAGGTGAAACCAGCCATTGAAAAAGAAATTACAACTACTGAAAACAGGAATGGAACGAATACAACATTTGTTAAAAATGTTACAGAACTCAATGTACATCTCACTATTGAAAGAATCAGAAAAGAAAGTTACATCATTGCTGACCTAGAAAAAGAAGGCAAAATAAAGATTGTTGGTGGAATGTATGATGTTGAAACTGGCGTGGTAAAGTTTTACGAATAAAGTTTATAAATATTTTTTTCAAAGAATAATTGCCTCTTTTAAAAGTAGTTTAATAAGGGGCAATTGTTTTTAAAGAGAAATTATTACAACATTCAATTAAACAAATAACTTTATCTTGCAGCCCTATTTAGCCAAATGAAATTTCTATCTCTTAACTTAGATTTCTTAGATCACCACTTCTTTAATTAAGAATTGTGGGTTATGAATTATGAATGAATTTATAACCCCAATATTTTTTCTCTCATTCATAATTCTTAATTAATAACTCATAATTTTTTATATATGTTGGTTAATAACCTATCCCTGCGTGCTGCACAATATTTGGAGCTTGAAGAAAAGTTTGGTGCACACAATTATCACCCCTTGCCTGTTGTAATAGAAAAAGGTGAAGGCGTTTTTTTATATGATGTTGATGGCAAACGTTACTACGATTTTTTAAGTGGTTACAGTGCCGTTAATCAAGGTCATTGCCATCCAAAAATCATTGGTGCTTTAATAGAACAGGCACAAAAACTCACGCTAACTTCACGAGCTTTTCATAGCAATCTTTTGGGTGAGTATGCACAATACATCACCTCCTATTTTGGCTACGACAAAGTGCTACCAATGAACACAGGTGTTGAAGGTGGTGAAACTGCTATCAAACTCGCTCGTAGATGGGCTTACACGCAAAAAGGCGTTAAAGAAAATGAAGCTAAAATTATTTTTGCCGAAGGCAATTTCTGGGGCAGAACCCTGGCTGCAATTTCATCTTCAACAGACCCAAGCAGCTATGCAAAGTTTGGTCCTTTTATGCCAGGCTTTGAACTTGTTCCTTACAATGATTTGGTTGCTTTGGAAAAATCTTTTCAGGATAAAAATGTTGCAGCTTTTATGGTTGAACCTATACAAGGTGAAGCTGGTGTTGTGATACCAAATGATGGTTATTTAAAAGGTGTGAGGAATTTATGCACTGAGTATAATGTATTGTTTATTGCAGATGAAATACAAACAGGATTGGCACGCACAGGAAAAATGCTTGCCTGCGACCACGAGAATGTTAAACCAGATATTTTAATATTGGGCAAAGCATTAAGTGGTGGCACAATGCCCGTGAGTGCTGTGTTGTGCAACGATAATATTATGATGAATATTAAACCAGGAGAGCATGGCAGCACCTATGGTGGAAACCCTTTAGCTTGTGCAGTTGCAATGGTTGCATTGCAGGTTTTAAAAGATGAGCAGATGGCAGAAAATGCTGAAGCAATGGGCATTTTGTTAAGAGAAGAATTAGCCAAACTTAATTCACCTTTCATTAAAATCATTCGTGGAAAAGGGTTACTAAACGCAATTGTAATTGAACACGAAAACAAAGAAGCAAGCTGGGATTTGTGCATTGCCTTAAAGGATAATGGCTTGCTTGCTAAGCCTACTCACGGCGATAAAATTCGTTTTGCACCACCTTTAAATATTACCAGAGAACAAATACTTGAATGTGTTGAAATTATTGGCAAAAGCCTGAACACATTGGCTTAAAAAATTAATTATACAGGTAACATAGCATTTGTGTTACCTGTATAATTTTTATAGTCGTTAACTTATTTAAACTTATCTGTTTTCATTGCACCAGTAATGTCTTCATTGTTCCTTATTTGAATCTGGATATTTGTTATCCATTCGTTGCAGCCTTTGGTGTATAAGTATTCGTTGATGTCATTAATCAGTTTCATTACATCATCATATTTACCCTCAACAACAGTATCAAAAGCACCAATTTCGTATTTTACATTCGATTGCTGAATAATAGCAATGGCTTCATCTACCCATAAATATGGATGCTTGTCTAAAACGATTGGAAGGATTTGAATAGAGGCGTTGATTGTGTAGTTGTGCATTGTTATGTGAGTTTTATTTATCTAAATATTCATTTCCATTTCTATCGAGCCAACCTTTCTGTTCATTTGGCAATTCAAATCTTGTGAAATATTTTTTAAAATCATCCACAAATTTATACTTAACATCTTTATCAAAGGGAAAGTATCCATACATTCCGTTTCGTGAAAATTTTAGAGGAATATAAAAAAGATTTGAATAAATAGTATCATAAACAGTTGGCAAAACCACCTCTAAAAATTTATGGTTATTTAATTTATAGATGCCATACTTATTGTTTTGTTTTATTTTGAAATAGCTTGAGTAGTCTGCAAAACTTTCAAAATAATTTTCATATTTATCATTCAAAAAAGTTATTTCTTGAATAGTTCTATCTATTGAAATGCTTATGCTTGTTGATATGTAGCCTTTATGGTAAAATACTGATGAATCAACTTGAAGAATTAAACTATCTTTTTTTCGAGCAATTGAGTATGATACTTTAGAGTCCATTTCATCACAAACAATTTGTACTGAAGGCTTGGTTGTAATTGGATAAATATTTCCAAGAGCATCCATATAATGAACATCATTTTTTATTAATACTTGCAACCAACTACTTGTAGTTGTATAGGCACGTACTGGAAATTTGTTTAGTTTATTCAACAATGAATTGTATATCTCAAATTCATTTCCTATTTTGCAGATGAAATATTGACTATGATTAATAATTGTGTCATATTCTTCTTTAATAACAACATCTTTAAAACTATTTACAAATTGATATTTGCCATTAATGTTTTTATTAATCGAATAGTCCCACACATTCAATGCGTAGAACTCTTGATTATTTGTATATAGTTTTTCTTCAATAATTTCTGCGTTTGAAAAATCATATTCTCCAATAAGTATTTTGAATTTTCCTTGAACACAGGCAATATATCCAGTTCTAATATCACGACCATTTATCAGAATGACATTTTTATTTCTTTTGAGATGAACAGAAAAATATGGGTAGGTTCTTATGTCTGAACGATAGTATTTGTTGTTTCTAAAATTGGTATCAGTTGCAACTTGTAAGCTATCAGTTTTTATGATAGCAAGATAATCTTTACTAATCTTTACCAATTTAATAACTTCTCCTCTACTTCTTATTTGATAGCTTTTGTTGCGAAAGAGTTGTTCAATGTTTACCCCTCCAATTTTGTTAATTGTAATATTTTCAGAATCTCTTTTATCATCTTCATCGAAGTCTCGTCTTGATTTATTAATGTGAATGTTTAGAAAGCCACTGATGGCTGAATCTTCTACGTTAATATATTGTTCGCTTCCACTTTTAGAATAAATAGATAAAAAGCTTATTTCATCATCGTGGATTTGTAAATGTGTAACGCTATCTAACTTAACTACTTTTTGAGAAGTAACAAATAATGGGAGGAAAATAAATAGAACAAATAAAATTCTCATAACAATTTTATTTGTTGATGCAAATTGAGAATTAAATACATAAAATGTTAGAGGAAGTTACACATTCTTCACCTCTGCCAATAAATCCTGTAATGCTTTTTTAGCATCACCAAACAGCATTGAAGTTTTTGGTTGAAAGAATAAATCATTTTCAATACCTGCATAACCTGGCTTCATACTACGTTTGTTTACTATCACTGTTTTTGCCTGTTCTACTTCAAGTATTGGCATACCATAGATAGGAGAACTTGGGTCGTTTTTAGCAGCAGGGTTTACCACATCATTTGCCCCTAATATCAACACCACATCGGTAGATTTAAACTCATCATTAGCCTGTTCCATTTCCATTAATTTTTCATAATTAACATCAGCTTCTGCAAGCAACACGTTCATATGTCCTGGCATACGACCAGCCACAGGATGAATGGCATATTTTACTTCAACACCTTTTTCCTCCAAATATTTTTCAAGCTCGTGGCAAGTGTGTTGTGCTTGTGCAACAGCCAATCCATAACCAGGAACAATAATTACTTTATTGGCATAAGCCATAACTGTTGCAGCATCATTTAAAGAAATTTCTTTATAGTTGCCTTGTGGTGTAGAACCAGCAGCAGCACCACCAGATTTATTGCCCCCAAAACTTCCAATCAATACATTACTTAAACTTCTGTTCATTGCCTTGCACATCAACATCGTTAACAATGTACCAGCAGCACCAACTAAAATACCACCTGTAAGCATTACTTTATTATCGTATAAAAATCCACCACAAGCAGCAGCAACGCCAGTAAAAGAGTTTAACAACGAAATTACAACTGGCATATCTGCACCACCAATTGGAAACACAAAGAACACGCCATAGGTTAAAGAAAGTCCTGCAATAACATAGAATAAATATACATTTTCAGGAGAAATATTAACTACTAAATAAACTGATAAGCTTACGATTATTGCTAATAAAAGCAGGTTAAAAATGTGCTGACCAGGAAATGAAAAATCTTTCAATTTACCATTTAGTTTGCCCCAAGCTACCATACTTCCTGCAAATGAAACTGAGCCAATTACTAAACCCACAAGTATGATGCTTAACATTCCTGTATGTATTACACCACCATTTGACAAACCCTTTGCAAGGTGTCCAAACTCAATAAAACCAATCAATGCAGCACAAGCACCACCCATTCCATTAAAAAGGCTTACCATTTCTGGCATTGCAGTCATTTTAACTTTTTTGGCAGCCATTGTTCCAATGATACCACCTATTGCTAAAGCTGCAAAAATCCAAGGGTAATTGCCAAGCTTTGCTCCATTTTCTTCATATAAAAATATGGTACCAAAAATAGCTATTGTCATGCCGCCTGCTGCAACGAGATTCCCTTTTCTTGCAGTTGCAGGGTTTGATAACATTTTTAAACCTAGAATAAAAGTGATACTTCCAATTAAGTAACAAAGTGTAAGAATATTTAATTCCATTTTTTTTATTTTTATTTGCCAAAAAGGCACTAAGACACGTTTTTTTAATAATGTATGATGTAAACTAGTCTATTGCCTTAACAACTTTTTTAACATCTTTTGGTTTAAGTAACATAGATAAATTTACGTTTTCAGAATAAATAATTTTGCCAGTATAACCATCTATAATATTGACTACTTTCTCTAGTGAATTTTGTACCCAGTTCAAATAATAGAAACTTTTATTTGCATTTACAATCATATCGCTCAATTCTTGCCTTGGTATGATTTTAATGTTGTATGTATATCCCTCAAAAATTTCTCTCATCTCCTTTTTTGTTGCTTCTAGATCTGCATCTGAATAAGCCTTCATCTCTATGAAGGTACCAGGGTCTCCATACCAATAATTTGGCACATATAAAGTGTCAGTTTTAAGTTTAGTTATTTCTTGCTTATCAATAATATCCTTCGTTAATGACATTTCCTTGTTGTTTTGTAAAAGGTCATTAATCCTTTGAACCATATTTTTTATATTGCCCAAAGTGGCGTTCAAATAAGCATTTGTAATTGCAGAATCAAATATGTTTTTGGTTAAAAAAGGA
>JANYEP010000004.1 GCA_025363075.1 Chitinophagaceae bacterium
TCACCAATTAAAATTGGATTATTCTTTTTTCTGCGAGATAGAATTTGTGAAACTCTTTCAATTTCCTGCTCTCTTCCAACAATAGGATCAAGATTTCCAGCTTCAGCAATTTTTGTAATATCTCTACCAAAATTATCAAGCACAGGTGTTTTGCTTTTTGTATTGGCTCCTTGTTTTGAAGCACCTGCACCACCTTGTGGTTTAAATGCACCAGATTTTTCATCAAAATCATCGTCATCATCATTGTCTGTAAAATCTGCCTTAGGACTTGGAGGAGGCGTATTTGCTATATTTCCAGATGTACCAACCATTCCTAATTCGTTTCTAAAAATATCATAATCAATATTGAATTGATTAAGAATTTGCGTTGCAAGATTTTCTTTGTTTTTCAAAATAGAAAGCACAATATGTTCACTCTCCACCAAAGGCGATTTTAAAGCTTTAGCTTCAAGCACAGTAATGCGAATTACTTTTTCTGCTTGCTTGGTAAGTGGCAAACTATTGATGTTGGCAATATTTTTACCTGCCTTGTCTTTTATGGCAAGTTCTATTTCTTTGCGTAGCTCATATAAATCCACATCAAGCGATTGCAACACTTTAACAGCAACATTTTCACCGTCTCTAATTAAACCAAGAAGCAAGTGTTCTGTGCCTATAAAATCATTACCCAATCGCAAGGCTTCTTCCCTGCTAAACGCTATGATTTCCTTTACCTGAGCTGAAAAATTATTATCCATAATTTCTTAATTTACAATTTTAGATTTACGATTTGCAAATACCTACAACCTTTTATTTGATGTGGTTAAAATAATTTGCTTCGCAAATATTCTTTTTTGTGGTCTAAGCTGCATTGCTACTATTAAGCTTTTGAGGCGATAGCACCATTCAACTTTAGTAATTCTATTGAGCAATTCAACTTTTAATTTCAACTTTTTAAACAAATTTCTTTCGATACAATATTAACGAATAATTTTGACTAAAGTTGTTAATTATTATCAACTAAAACTCATTGTTAAAAACTTGTTATGGAAGTCAAAATTAGTACCAAAGAAAAGTTCACTGTTGTCACTCCAATAACTCCAGCAATTAATGACAATCTTGCCGAACAAATAAATACCGCCTGCCTTAATTGTCTTAATTCAACAATCAAAAACGTAATTGTAAACTTACAAGCCGTTACGGCTATTGACGAAACTGCTGCTAAAACCCTTGCAAATCTGCAACAACAGTTTTATGAAAACAGTGCAAGTTTTGTTTTGTGTGAAATAAAACCTCAACTCGAAAATATATTCGATAAATACGAGCTTTTAGATTTATTAAATATCACTCCTACTGAAAGCGAAGCCTGGGATATTGTACAAATAGAGGAAATTGAAAGAGAGTTGATGGATGGTGAAGAGTAAATGTTATTAATGAAGAAATTTACGCCAATTGAGTTTCCAGTAGGATGCGTAGTTGAAAGTATCATACACACTTGGTTTATACTTTCTTATAATAGTTTTCTTGTCTTCTGTGAGTACTTTAATGATGCTTTTCGTAAAAATTTGAGTTTGCTTTCTTGTATAACTACTTTCAATAAAAATTTCTCCTAAATCTATTCTTTTATAGTTTTTTATTGTGAAAAGAGAAGAAGACCATTCATCTCTTTTATAGCTACAATGATCATAGTAAATGTGATTTTTTTTATCTAATAAAATCATTTGTTCTTCCTTTTTTTCTTTATCATCACCTAACCAACAATAAGCACAGAAAGAACCTGTATGTATAAAGTTTTTATTTATAGGATTGAAGAAATATACTTCTTTTTGCCACTTGGCACTTAGCACTAAATCATTAAAGCCATCTTTATTTATATCTTTTAAATAAAACTTCCCATATCCATCATCTATAGAATCAATAAGAACCCAACCTTGCCATCCTTCATTATATTTTTCAATAGCAAAAGTTTGAGCCATAGTATCACTAATGCACATTCTAAACTTAGTTTTATTAGCAATAAATTGTATCGCTTTTTTCTCATACAAATTCTCAAAATAATAAGTAGTATCTTGACAAAAAGAATTCAAATTAACTATTAGGAGTGTTACTAATATGCTTATGCTTTTCATAGCTTTTATTTATTCATCAACCATTCTTTAAAATCATTATAGTTTGATGATAAAAGAGTAGATTTTTTTGTTTTATTAAATAAGTATTTCACCTCCTCTGGCACTTCTATTTTTTTACCAATAGCTTCTTCCACAACATCAGGAAACTTAACAGGGTGTGCAGTTTCTAAAATGTAACCACAGCCACCCCTAACCCCTCCAAAGGGGGGGAATTGAGAATCTTCATTAAAATAATTTTCCAAAGCATTAAATGCAACAGCACCGTGTGGATCTAAAGTATAGTTGTAATTTTTATAAACTTCAGTAATGGTTTGTTTCGTTGTTTCATCACTGATGCTAATGCTGCTCAATTTATTTTTTAAAGAAGAAAATTCGTTGTTGAATATTTGTTGAATGCGAACAAAATTGCTTGGATTGCCAACATCCATAGCATTTGAAACTGTTGCTACTGCTTGTTTTGGCGAGTATTGTTCTGTTTGCAAATAGTTTGTAACAACATCATTTGAGTTGCAGGCAGCAATAAAATTTGCAACTGGCAAGCCACTTGCAAATGCCATCATTCCAGCACAAATATTTCCAAAGTTTCCGCTTGGCACACACACAACAGGTGCATCGTTTTGTTGCCATTGTTGATGAGCATAAAAATAATATAATTGTTGTGGCAACCATCTTGCAACGTTAATGGAATTGGCAGATGTTAAACTTAGTTTAGCATTGATATCAACATCCATAAATGCTTGCTTAACGATTGCCTGACAATCATCAAAATTTCCCTGAACCTCAAGTGCAGTAATATTTTGACCCAAAGTAGTTAATTGCAATTCCTGCACAGGACTAACCTTGCCACTTGGATAAAGTATAATAACCTCAACTCCTTCAACACCCAAAAAACCATTGGCAACAGCACCACCTGTATCGCCACTTGTAGCAACTAACACAGTTACTTTCTGGTTATTATTTCTATTAAAATATCCTAAGCAGCGGCTCATAAATCTTGCACCAACATCTTTAAAAGCAAGTGTTGGGCCGTGAAATAATTCTAAGCTATAAATACTTTCATTTATTTTAACCAAAGGGAAATTGAAGTTTACAGTTTCTGCTACAATCCTATGCAGTTCTACATTTGGCAAACTATCTGCAACATAAGGCTGCATAACAGTTACACCAATTTCTTCTTTGCTATATTGTTTTAAATTCTCAATAAATCCCTTTGGCAATTGAGGAATATTTTCAGGAAAATATAAACCTTTATCAGGTGCTTGCCCTTTAACAGTTGCTTGTTCAAACGTAACGATTGGTGATTGCTTATTTAGAGAGTAGTATTTCATTGTTGTTGGGTATGCTACTAAAATGGTAATGTGTTTGCAACAAATATAGAGTAGAAACAAATTTTACATTGTTGATACCTAAGCCATACTTTTCGATTAACATCGTAAAATAATGCTTTATAAATTTTATTTACACTTATGTGACACATTACTAAAATGCTTACTTTAGATTTGATGACTAATCACTTACTAAATACTACTTATGAAAAGGATTATTGTTTATTCAATTAGCATTTTTATTGGCTTGCAATTTTATAGTTGTAAATGTGATGATCAGCATTGCCCGGGATTTAACAATGTATATTTAAAATATTTCCCTGATACATCTTCAACACCAATTACATATATCAATGGTTTGGGTGATAGTTTAAGTTTCACTAAATCTTCGTTTTATAAAACTAATCCAATTACAATTCAGTGTTCTTCTTCCTTATATAATGGTTGTTACTGTAGGTGCAGCGATTATATCTCATCACAATTATATCTTACAACAAATGATAGTTTGCGTTCTACATACTACAATAATGGTCAGGTTTACAACAGAAATAATATTGTTAGTTATGAGGCCCAAGCTAATAGCCCATATAAAGATACTATTCTGTTTTGGTATCGTTTTTTAGACGACTCATATTCTTTTCAAATTGATTCATCCAAACTTATACCAAATTATGGAGACCAAATACTACCATTATTTACTGCTGGAGGAAAAACTTATTCAAATGTTTTAGTTCATTATAACGACACTACAACTCGTGTATCTCCTGAATATTACACAGAACGTAAATATGTTTGGAGTCTTTATTATGCAAAAGGTAAGGGTGTTGTAGCATTCTTTGATAGGTTAACCAATAGTCTATTTTATTTAAAAGATTAGAGCTTTAGACTTTAAAACGCCTACCATATCTTCGCTAGCTTAATGAGCAATCCCAATTTAAACAAAGACACAGATAAACTTTCTTCTAACGACAAGGAGTTTGAAAATAGTATTCGCCCCACAGAGATTGAAGACTTTACTGGGCAACCACAACTTATTGAAAACCTCATCATTTTTATTAAGGCTGCAAAGCTTCGTGGCGAAGCACTTGATCACACTTTGTTTCACGGGCCTCCAGGATTGGGCAAAACAACTTTGTCTCGCATTGTTGCCAACGAAATGGGTGTAAACATTAAAGAAACCAGTGGTCCTGTTATAGAAAAACCAGGCGATCTTGCTGGTTTGCTTACAAATCTTGAAGAAAATGATGTATTGTTTATTGATGAAATTCACAGGCTGAGTACTGTTGTTGAAGAGTATTTGTATGCTGCAATGGAAGACTTTAAAATTGATATAATGATTGATAGTGGACCCAATGCAAGAAGTGTTCAAATCAACCTCAATCCATTTACATTAATTGGTGCAACAACTCGTAGTGGCTTGCTTACAGCACCTCTTCTTTCAAGGTTTGGTATAAAATCCAGATTGGAATATTATAATGCAGCAACACTTAAAAAAATTATACAACGAAGTGCAAAAATTCTTAACACAACCATTGGTGATGATGCAGCTGCAGAAATTGCAGGACGCAGCAGAGGCACGCCTCGTATAGCAAATGGATTGTTAAGAAGGGTGAGAGACTTTGCTCAAGTTTTAAATGATAGTGTGATTGATTTGGGCATTACTCAACACGCTTTAAAAGCCTTGAATGTAGATGAGTATGGCTTGGATGATATGGACAATAGAATTCTTTTAGCCATCATAGAAAAGTTTAAAGGTGGTCCTGTGGGGCTTACTACTATTGCAACTTCAGTGGGCGAAGAATCTGGCACTATTGAGGAGGTTTATGAACCATTTTTAATTCAGGAAGGATTCTTACAACGTACACCACGTGGCAGAGAAGCAACTTTAAAAGC
Organism: Chitinophagaceae bacterium; assembly: GCA_025363075.1. GTDB lineage: Bacteria > Bacteroidota > Bacteroidia > Chitinophagales > Chitinophagaceae > CAIVPM01. The sequence continues at coordinate 5,327 of JANYEP010000004.1, forward strand.
TTACAATCATCTTGGCAAGAAACCCAACAACAATAATGCTTTAGGGCTTTTTAGTGCAACTGAATAACGATACTATTTTATGCAATTTAATATTTCTGAGCTACAAAAAATGTTTGAATTATTAGCTAATGCTGAAAACGCAAAAGGTGCAGAAGTTTATATGAAAAACCAATTTAGGTTCTTTGGTATTTATACAAATGAAAGAAGAAAAATTAGTAATGATTACATAAAGAAAATTGGTTTATTATCTACAAATGATTTGAATAAAACTGTTAAAGCGTTATGGAAAATGCCGAACAGAGAATTTCAATATGTGGCAATTGAATTAATTGCTTTTCATAAAAAACAATGGACTGAAGAAATTATTGAACTCACAGAATTTTGCCTGATAAATAAAAGTTGGTGGGATAGTGTTGATGGCATTGCCTCAGCAATTCTTGGAGATTATTTTAAACTATTCCCTCATCAAATAAAATCAGTTACAAGCAAGTGGAACAAGAGTGATAATTTTTGGTTAAACCGCAGTAGCATTATGTTTCAGAAGAGTTATAAACAAAAAACAGATACAGTTTTACTGAGCAAATACATTTTAAATTGCAATCATAGCAAAGAGTTTTTCATTCAAAAAGCTATTGGCTGGGCGTTGAGAGAATATAGCAAAACAAATGCTGAGTGGGTGAAAGAATTTGTTGCCGATAACCCACTTGCACCACTTAGCAAAAGAGAAGCATTAAGATTGATTTTATAAACTCGAAATTCAAAATCCCCTTATCTTCATTTTCTTTATTCTAACTAACACTTATATATGAATATTAAATTTCGCTTAACAATTCTAAATTTTTTTCAATTTTTTGTTTGGGGTGCGTGGCTCATCACTATTGCAAATTATTGGTTTGGTACAAAACAATGGGATAATATTGGTAAAATATTTTCTACGCTTGCATTGTCATCTATTATAATGCCAGCAATTGCTGGAATTATTGTTGACAAATGGTTAAATGCAGAGAAACTTTATGGCGTTTTGCATATCCTCTATGGAGCTATTTTATTGTATTTTCCAAAGATTGACAATCCCGATAATTTCTTTTGGATGATGTTTGCTGCAATGCTTTGCTATATGCCAACAATTTCTTTATCTAATTCAATTTCTTACACCATTTTAAAGAATAACAATTACGATGTAGTTAAAGTTTATCCTCCAATTAGAGTTTGGGGTACTATTGGTTTTATAGCTGCTATGTGGATCACAAATCTCACAGGAAATAAAGCATCAGCAAATCAATTTATCATTGCTGGTGTTGCAGCAATTTTGTTTGGATTGTATTCTTTTACACTGCCTAAATGCCCACCACAAAAAAGTAATGCAAATGCTACACTTGTTGAACAGCTTGGGTTACAAGCATTCGCACTATTTAAAAATTCAAAAATGCTTTTGTTCTTTTTGTTTTCAATGTGTTTAGGTGCAGCGTTACAATTGACAAATATGTATGGTGATGTTTTTATATCTGAATTTGGTAATGTTCAACCATACAAACAAATTGTAGAAACATTTGATAAAATCTTTTTACCACAGATAGAAGCATCGCACGGAATTTTAGAAAAGCTAAAATTTGTTTTGAACCATTGGTCAGAATTATATCCAGCATTAATGGTAAAGTATTCAACAATTATAATGTCTGTATCACAAATATCAGAAACAGTTTTCATTGTAACTATTCCATTTTTCTTAAGGAAATTTGGAATTAAAAATGTGATGCTTTTTTCAATGATAGCTTGGGTTTTACGTTTTGGATTATTTGGTTTTGGCAATCCTGCTGATGGTTTGTGGATGATAATTTTATCTTGTATTGTGTATGGAATGGCATTTGATTTTTTCAATATTTCAGGTTCATTATTTGTTGAAACAACAACAGATAAAAGCATCAGAGGAAGTTCGCAAGGTTTATTTATGATGATGACAAATGGTATTGGTGCTTTTTTAGGCAGTATTTGTAGTGATGTCGTGGTTAATGCTAACACAGTAAATAAGATTCACAACTGGCATAATATCTGGCTTGTGTTTGCAATATATTCTTTGGTTGTTGCTGTTTTGTTTGTGATATTTTTTAAACATAAACATAATCCTGAGGAAATGGAAACCATTACGCATTAGTTTGCATTTATTCTTTCAAAAAATAAGATAAGTATTGGCATATTTGCACCCTTAATAAAAAAGTGCAATGGCATCAACAATTATATATCAAGACTGTCCTTTTTGTGGTAGCAAGCAATTTGAGAAAACAATGGCTGTAAAGGATTACACAGTCAGCAACGAAATATTTGACATTTTTCATTGTAATAATTGCACTAATAGATTCACCCAAAATATTGCACCTCAAAACGAAATTGGTAGATATTACCAATCAGAAAATTATACTTCCCACAGCGATACGAGTAAAGATTTCATCAGTAAAATTTATCATTCAGTAAGAAATATTACGCTGAAATCTAAACGTGATTTGATTGTTGGTTTAACAAAAAAACAGCAAGGTAATTTATTAGATGTTGGTGCAGGTACAGGTGCATTCTCAAATGCTATGATTCAAGCAGGCTGGGCAGTTACAGCCCTTGAACCAGATGAAACTGCAAGAACAGTTGCACAAACAAAATATAATTTACAGCTACAAAACCCAACAGAATTATTTAATCAAGAAGCAGGAAAATTTGATGCAATCACGCTTTGGCACGTGCTTGAACATATTCACACATTAAAAGAATATTTGCAACAATTTCATAAGGTACTAAAGCAAGATGGTAAACTTGTAATTGCAGTGCCAAATTACACCAGTTTTGATGCAAGTTATTATCAAGAATATTGGGCAGGATATGATGTGCCAAGGCATTTGTACCACTTCTCTCCTGCTGGAATGAAAATATTGGCAGAGCAAATGGGATTTAAAATTATCAGCTATAAACCAATGTGGTTTGATAGTGTGTATGTTTCAATGTTGAGCGAACAATATAAAATGGGTAAACAAAACTTTATTAAAGCACTTTTTATTGGAATGTTATCAAATGCAAGGGCATTATTTAACAGAAAAAAATGCAGCTCAGTAATTTATATAATGACCCCTAACCCCTAAAGGGGATAAAATATAATCAATATCAATTTTTAAACTAATACTTATTCCCCTTTAGGGGTTAGGGGGTAAACTTTAAGCAATGTTAATAGGACTACAGAACGTAACTTTTGAATTTGGGGCAAGGGTAATTGTGCAAGATGCAACGTGGCATATTCATCCAGGAGAAAGAATTGGATTGATTGGATATAATGGCACAGGCAAATCAACTTTGTTTAAAGTTTTGGTGGGCGAATACACGCCATCATTGGGTTCTGTTGAAAAAAGCAAGGAAACTTCTATTGGATATTTGCATCAGGATTTATTGAGTTTTGATACCAACGATTCTATTTTAGAAGTGGCAATGTCAGCCTTTGAAGAAGTGAAAAAGATTGAAAAAGAGTTGGAAGAAATTGTGAAGGATTTAGAGACTGATAGCAGCGAAGAAATCTTGCTTTTATATAGCGAAAAATTACACGATTTAGAAGTTGCAGGAGGTTATACCATTGAACATAGAACAGAAGAAGTGTTGCACGGTTTGGGTTTTAAAGATGCAGATATTAAACGTCCTTATAAAGAATTTAGTGGAGGTTGGAGAATGAGGGTTTTATTGGCTAAAATGATTTTGCAACAGCCAGATGTTTTGTTGCTGGATGAGCCTACGAATCACCTTGATTTACCAAGTATTGAGTGGCTCGAAAAATATTTGATGCACTATAAAGGAAGCGTTGTAATTGTTAGTCACGATAAATTTTTCTTAAACAGAATGGTGAATAAAGTGGTTGAACTGTATCAGCAAGAACTGCATATTTATAGTGGCAATTATGATTTTTATGAACAGGAAAAAGCCATTCGTGTAGAGTTGCAACAAAAGGCTTATGTGAACCAACAAGATTATATTCGTCAGCAAGAAAAATTCGTAGAACGCTTTAAGGCAAAGGCTTCCAAGGCTGCTGCTGCACAAAGTATTGTAAAACGTTTAGATAAAATTGAACGTATTGAACAAACAGAAATTGAACGTCCCAACATTAAAATTAATTTCCGTGTAGATAAACAACCAGGGCGAATTGTAAGCGAATTAAAAAATGTTTCTAAAAACTTTGGGGCATTACAGATATTAAAAGGTGCAACTGCCGAAATAAACAGAGGCGATAAAATTGCATTGATTGGTGCTAATGGAAAAGGTAAATCTACTATCCTTAGAATTGTGAGTGGCACTGAAGAAATTACTGGTGAAAGGGTTGAAGGACATAATGTGGAAGAAAGTTTTTATGCTCAACATCAGTTGGAAGCATTGAACCTAAACAACACCATTTTAGATGAAATGAAAATGTGTGGCAGCAATAAAAACGAGCTGGAATTGCGTAGTTTATTGGGTGGATTTTTGTTTAGTGGTGATGATGCAGATAAAAAAATTAAAGTATTAAGTGGTGGTGAAAAAGCAAGGATTGCATTGGCAAAAGTTATTGCAGGAAGAAGCAATTTCCTCTTGTTGGATGAGCCTACAAATCACCTTGATATGCACAGTGTGGAGTTGCTTGCAGATGCTTTGAATAAATATGAAGGAACTTATTTAACGGTAAGCCACGATAGGTTTTTTATCTCTAAAACTGCCAATAAAATCTGGGAAATTGAAGATGGGTTAATCAAGGAATTTAAGGGAACTTACAACGAATGGGTTGAGTGGAATGAAAGGGAAGGTAAAAAGGCAAAAATTGAAAATCAAACTCCAAAAGTTGAAGCACCAAAACAAGAAACGAATAATAATAAACAACAAACAACAAACGTAAAAAACGAGAAACAAGAAACGAGAAACGAGTTTAGTAAAGAACTACAAAAATTAAAGAGAAATTTTGAAAAGGTTGAAGGTGATTTGGCAAGCCTTAATGTTAAAAAGGCTCAAATTGAAAACGACCTTGGCAACCCAGATGTTTACACAGATAAAACAAAATTCACTTCATTGGAAAACGCATACAAAACCGTAAAGTCTGATATAGAAACCGCAAACAAACAATACGAAGAAATGTTTGAAAAAATTATGGAACTGGAGGGGTAATTATTTCCATATTGATTGCCTTAATATATCATCAATGGTATTATTATGCACAAAATAGACAAGCCTTATTATGTGATAAACAGCTAAACTTATACCTAAAAAATAAGCAAGTTTTTTGCTGTAAAAAATGTTCCTGAAATATTCTTTTTTCGTAATTAATTCAACTGAAAGTATAGCAATAACAGCAACACAAAAAGCGAAAGTTAAAGGACCAAATAAATGATAGTAAAGGCTTTTATAGATATTGCCTTCATAAACACAAATTAAAGATTTTGTGATTCCACAACCAGGACAAGGAAATCCTGTAAGCATTTTAAATGGGCAAAAAGACTGTTTATTATCAAGCGATTTACCAACATTATTAACCATAATAATATATGGAACTACGAGTGTTATTATAGCACCAGCAATTCCATATATTTTACGATTTCGAATTATTTTATTTGTATAATTTGTTGATATCACTCTGAACAATCATTGCAGCAACCATTGGAAAAAGAAAGCCCAAAACAACTAATAATGTAGATTGGTCTTTATCTGGTTCACCAACTCTTTCATAAATTCTTGGTAGCCCATCTTTACCTGCAAGGTAATAGAAATAAAGGTTAATTGGCATACAACAACCAGCAAAAATTGCTATTGGCTGAGAAATAACTTCTCGCTCTGCAACGGCATTCATTACTTCGGCTGCTTTAATATTCCAATAAATTAAATAGAGACCACAGGTTAAAAGACCTAAGATTAATACTACTACAGGATCATTCTTAAATTGAGGGATTGGTGTCGTCATAAAGTGTTGTTTTAGTTAATTGTTTAAAACAAATATATGTGCTACATCAATACATCATTAAGTTTATTTGTCAATGATAGTCTATCTAAAAAAAGCAACTCTATTTTACTGCAATCATATCTTTTAATCCATTTTGCGAGAATGATTTAGAAAAAGTCTTTCTATCTGATACAAGATAAAATGAAAGCAAACTATAGTTGGTTTTCTCAATTTTAAATTTAGTGGTACTTGAATGTGAAGCTATTTTTTTAGAATAAATTTCGCCAATTGCTCCATCATTTATTTGTAAGAATGATGATGCATAATCATCTGTTTTAATCGTTACCTGAAACAACAAATAATCATCGTCTTCGCCAAGATATTTTACTGTCAAAGGCTCGTCAACAAAGTCGTTGCACCCATTACTCATTGACTGTGTAAAGCCTGTGTTCATTACTAATACAAAGCTTACAATAATTGTTAATACTTTTTTTGCCAAAGTGTTTTTGCCGAATTTCATACTACTAATTTTTTAGTTAATAAAGATTCATATACAAGCAAAAGAAGTTGTGAAACTTGCTAACATACGGCAGACATTAGTTAGCACTTATAAAGTGAAGAAGTAGTAAGATTAACTACAATTGTTGTGTAAATTATGCTATCAAAAAATAGCATTCACAACATTAATACTACAACACAAAATAGGTAACCTTTAGTGCAGGTTAATTTAATGTGAACTGAATTTGTTTAAATGAAATTAATGGTTGATTATTGTATTACAATCATTAATAAATGTCTCAAATAAAAATACCTACCAGCTTAAATATTGATTTGCAGTTTGAGTTGGCACCCTTTCACAAGCGTTTACTGGCTTGGGTTGTGGACATTATCATTTTTATTTTTTACATCATTATTATTGATAAAATTCAAACCAGTTTGCACATTAGAGAAACTAAAGAAAGTGCCAACAATTACTGGCTTTTTATCATTCTGTTTTTACCTATTGCAATGTATCCATTAGTGCTTGAATACACTTTAAAAGGTCAAACAATTGGCAAAAAATTACTACGAATAAGAGTTATAAATGAAACAGGTGGTGATGCAACAATTAGTCAATATTTGTTAAGATGGTTGTTGCGTGTTGCAGATTTCATAATGCTAATAATGATTATCCTTCTGGCTTTTTTGCAATTCAAATATATATTGATGATGACGTTTACTTTTCTTTTAGCAGTAACAGATGTGCTGTGTGTTGCATTAACAACAAAATCGCAAAGGCTTGGCGATATGGCAGCAGGGACTATTTTAATAAATACAAAAACAAAAAATATTTTAAATGAAACTGTGTTTATGGATGTAGAAGATAATTATCAAGTTCTCTACCCACAAGTAATGAAACTAACAGATAGAGACTTGAATACGATTAACACAATTTATAATAATTTGAGTAAGAAGCCAGACTATGCACTTGCAAATAATATTGCTTATAAAATACAATCAGTTTTAAACATTTCAACCAATCAAGAAGCAACAGATTTTATTGAAACTGTCTTAAAAGATTATAACTATTTAAGTACACGATAAGATTACAGTTTTGAAGCAAACGCAATAACAAATACCAATGCAATTAATACAATTACTGCAACTATAATCATTAAAATTCCAGTGATTAAATAGTAGCGTCTAAGATTGCTGAAGCTTTCTGTAAGTAGTCCTTCATCATTTGTTTCTAAAGCTGCCTGCAATTTAGTAGCAAAGTTCAAAAGTAGAATATTCATAAAAACGCCAATAGCTGTAGCTATTACAGAACCTAATAAATTACCATTCTTAAAACTCACAAGTAGAGAAACACCTTCGCTAATAAATGCAAAAATTGCACACAATTTTGCCCAAGTTGCAACAGTTTTCATTGTGCTTCGTAAACTTGGTGTTACAGTTAAATTAAAAAGACTTGATTGTTCTTCCATAAAATAATTATTTGAATAAGGTTAATAATGAAAATAATGTGATTACTGTTCCAAGAATTACAAAAACGCCTGTAATAATCAAATAGATTTTGTAGGAGTTGAATGCCTTTTCCAAAGCACTTTGGTCTTGGTTATCTGTAGCTTTAAGTAGGTTTGAACCGAAGCTAAACATAAGTGTATTGAAGAGTGCACCTAACCCAAAAACAACTGCAAACACAACAATCATTATAGTTTTTAAACTTCCGCTCATTACGGCAGATAAATCTCCATACTTGGTACTGGAGTTTCCAAAAGTTGAGAGTAAATCTCCAAGTTTAGAACTAAAGAATACCAAAAATAAAAATAGTACCCCTAATAAAACCCAAACAAATATGGCACTAAACCTTGCCCATTTTCCTGTGGCATTTAATTGAGTAGCTGTTGTGCTATCAATGTTTAAATCAAATACTGATTCGTTGTTTTCCTGATATTCCATAAATAGCTTTTTAGTTGCTGCTAAAGTAGGTGAAATTTTATTCACCAATACTTTTTTGAAAAAAAATTTCAACCACTAAGTTTGCACAATGTTAAATGTGCTAAGCATTGTCTCTTATAACTTTCTGCCAGCAAAAATGGGTGGGCAAAAGGGTATTGCACTCTTTAACCAGTTTTTTGCGAAGCAGGTAAACCTGCACTGTGCTACTGTTTCAAATAACAAAGTTGATGGCAATGAAGGATATAGGATATTCAATATTTTAAGCAACAGCAAGCTTCGTTACATTAATGTTTTCTATTTCTTTACAATTAAGAAAATAATTAAGCACAACAATATTTCTCACCTCATTATCGAACATCCCTACTATGGCTGGCTGGGCATTTTACTACAAAAATTTTGTGGCGTAAAAATGATTGTGCACTCGCACAACATTGAAGCATTGCGTTTTAAAAGCGTGAATAAATGGTGGTGGAAAATACTTTGGCAATATGAAAAAATGGTTCATAACAGTGCTGACTTTAATTTTTTCATTACAGAAGTTGATAAACAATATGCCTTGGAAAACTTTAACCTCTCTCCTACTAAATGTGAAGTAATTACTTATGGTTTTGATTTGGAAAAAGCACCATTGAAAGAAGAAAAATCAATTGCGAAAAAATCAATCAGTGCAAAACACAACTTTAATGAAGGTGAAATTACTATGCTTTTTAATGGCACTTTAAGCTACAAGCCAAATGAAGATGCATTGAATATTATTTTAGAAAAAATAAACCCAATTTTACTTAACAACCCATCATTTAAGTATAAAATAATTGTTTGTGGAAAGGGCTTATCTGAAAGCTACCATAACCTTGAAAATTATAAAACCAACAATGTGGTATATGCTGGTTTTGTTGATGAGGTTTCAATTTATTTTAAAGCAGCAGATATTTTTATTAATCCTGTGATAGATGGTGGTGGCATTAAAACAAAAATTGTGGAAGCTCTTGGTTTTAATGTTTCATTGGTAACTACAGAAAGTGGTGCTATTGGCATTCCACAAGAAATTACCGGATTGAAAATGAAAATTATTGACGACAATAACTGGGATGATTTTGCAAAAGCAATTATGGAAATAGATATTGCAACCGAAATTCCCAACAGTTACTTTGAATATTTTTATTGGGGAAACATTGCACAGAAAGCAGTGAATGCAATTGAAAAAATTTAATAAAAACCATAGTTTTCTTTTTTTACTTTCCTGCTTTCAATATAGCTCCCTATATTTGCAGCCTTATAAACAAAATTGTACGGCAAAATCCGTGCAGCCTTAAATAAAAAAATTATGCAAAAAGGTATCCATCCAGAAAGTTATCGTTTCGTTGTATTTAAAGATATGAGTAACGGAACATCGTTTTTGAGCAAGTCGACTACTTACTCAAAAGAAACAATTCAATGGGAAGACGGTAAAGAATATCCGGTAATTAAACTGGAGATTTCTAATACTTCTCACCCATTCTATACAGGTAAAAATGTATTGGTTGACACTGCAGGACGTATTGACAAGTTCAAAAAACGTTACGCTAAAAAAGACTAATTATTATAAAATTTTAGTAGTAAAAGTCCCGCCGTTGGCGGGATTTTTATTTAAACAAAGTCCCCCATTAATGTATAAATTTCTTCTTACATTATATTTCATTTGCTATGCCTGCTATATTTTTTATACAAGGCAGCCAGATTATTTTAATGGAGAAACCACGCAAGCCACCATTACCATTAATGCCACTACACACAAGGCAACTGCACATTACACCATAGCATCTAAACAATACAACACAAATGCAGATTATCCTTTGAGGAAATTGCAGGAGGGAGAAACAATTAATATTATCTACAATCCATCAAAGCCAGAAGATGCAGCAGTATTGAGTGTTTGGGGTTATTGGATTACGTGGAATGAATTGGTATTTTCGGCTATTTCATTGTTTTTACTGTTTCAATTGGCGGTATCAATAACTAGCAATCCAACAGAAGAATCTTTAAAACAGCGTGAGCAAAGTGAAGATGCACCACTAAGGAAATATGATTAGCTATAGTAAAAGCTAGTATAAAATCTATAGCCAAAACTTTGTTTCAACTCGACAGTTTATAAACATACTAGCTAAAATTCATCTTCATCATTTCACTTTCGCATATTATCGTTTAGTTTGCAGCAGTTGAAAACAATTTCAGTTAAAACAAATGGATAAAAATTTTATTGATTATATAAGAATCTTCACTCGTAGTGGTCATGGTGGTGCAGGTTGTAAACATTTTTCTCGTAGTAAACATGATGCTTTGGGAGGTCCAGATGGTGGTGATGGTGGACGTGGTGGGCATATTATTTTAAGAGGCAATGCACAGCTGTGGACACTATTGCATTTGCGTTACTATAAAAATGTATTGGCAGAAGATGGTATTCGTGGCGACAAAAGCAATATGAGTGGAAGAGATGGTGAAGATATTATCATTGAAGTGCCACTTGGCACTATTGCACGAGACGAAGAAACTGGTAATATGGAAGCCGAAATTTTAGAAGATGGGCAACAGGTAATTTGGATTAAAGGAGGAAGAGGAGGCTTGGGTAATAGCAATTTTGCAACACCAACAAACCAAGTTCCCGACCATCACCAACCTGGAGAAAAAGGATTAGAAGGCTGGAAAACAATTGAGCTGAAAGTGCTTGCTGACGTGGGTTTAGTGGGTTTTCCCAATGCTGGAAAATCTACATTACTTTCTGTTATCACCGCAGCAAAACCAAAAATTGCAGACTATGCTTTCACTACCTTAACGCCACAGCTTGGAATGGTGGAATATAGAAACCACAAAAGTTTTTGTATTGCAGATTTGCCAGGCATCATTGAAGGTGCAGCAGAAGGCAAGGGCTTGGGTTATCGCTTTTTAAGACATATAGAGCGAAACTCTGTTTTGCTTTTTGTTATTCCAGCCGATAGCGAAAACCACAAGGAAGAATTTGATGTTTTGCACAAAGAATTGGAACAATACAACCCAGAAATGTTGCAAAAGGATTTCCTTATTGCAATTAGTAAAAGCGATATGTTAGACGATGAATTGAAACAAGCTATAAGCAACGAATTGCCAAG
>JANYEP010000008.1 GCA_025363075.1 Chitinophagaceae bacterium
CAGCTATTAATAACAAAATCATTATCTAATGTAAAAATTGAATAGTCTTGTAAACTATCAATTATTTGGCTATAAAACTCGGCAGTTGGTATGTATTTGCTTCTAAGAATTGTTGAACTGTCTTGCTTTTTTTCCATTGGGTATATCTTAATATTTATAGTGAATTTTAATATTGTGTCTATGCCATTGCATCTATGAACTAAGCTTGGCTTTTTTTGAGAATTCGAGTCCAATCAGCCAATAACTTAATCTTATAATTGCAATATTGCTGATGTTTTATTCAAAAGCCAAATTTATAACGTCAAGCCCGAACGAAAGCACAATAAAGAACAAATGCTGAGGCAATATTCGTCAAGCCCCAATAATGCCAAACCTAATCCGCATTTATTTTTATTTACAAAATTTGTATTCGTAAATTTAAGTTATTTTCACTACTTATTTGGTTGTTTCTTTTTTATGAAATCAAACTTAAGTTTTGAAGCAGTGGGTACAATATTTCCTAATAAAAATCCCCAAGGTTTCATAGGTTCTATGTGGTCGCAAATAACTTTTATAATGGCTGTTAGTGGAATAGAAAGAAACATTCCTGGAATGCCCCATAATGCACCTCCAAACAAAACTACTATGATAGAAATGAGAGCATTTATTTTTACTTTAGAGGCTACTATTCGTGGAATGATAAAATGATTGTCTATAAACTGAATTGATAAATATAAAATGAGAACAAATATTGCCGAGCTTGAAGAATCTTTAGTTACGAAGGCAATTAGCATTGGCAAAGCAGTGGCAATAACACCACCAATATAAGGAATGATATTGAGCAAAGCACCAGTGATACCAAGAATTATAGCATAATCAACACCAAGACATAGCAACCCAATTGAATTTAGTGTGGCAATAATTGCAGCTTCAAGAAGCAATCCTACCAAATAGCTTTGAATAATTTTTTTTGAATTAGTAAGTACTTCAAAAACTGTAGAGTGATATGAAATGTTGAAGATTCTTTTAATAAACTCAAGCAATAAATCTCTGTAAAAAAGTATCATAAAAAGATACACAGGAAGTAGTACAACAATTGTTAAAACACTGCTAATAGTTGATAGCGTTTGACTAATTGCACTACCAATATTATTAATAGCTTCGTTTTCTGTATTGGTAATCCAAGCATCAATTTTAGATGTTTCAATATTAAAGCGTATCGATACCCAGTGAATAAAGTGTTCGCTGGTAGCATTGAATTTTCCTTTTAGTTTAGGGTAAGTTTCGCTGAATAAACTTACTTGCATTGAAATAAAATATAGTAAGAAAAAGATGATTAAAATAGCCACTATTACAGCGATACCAATAGCGAGTGTTTTATTTAATTTTAATCTTAACAGAAAGTTAACTAATGGGTTTAATAAAATAGCAATAATGGTTGCATATAATATTGGAAGTATAATGTGCTGACCAATATACATTGTGCAAATAAGTGCATAAGCACCAATAGCTACCAAAGCAAATTTTGCGTAGAATGGAAGTTTCAAAATAGTATTTGTAAAGAATATTGGCAAATGAATTATTGCAATATCTGAATTACAAATTTGACAAAATAGATGTGTATCGTAGTTACACTACTGTAGCATTCTCTTACATTATTCACACATTACATACTATCTTTTGCTTGTTTTAATAAAGCATTTTTCTTGTTCAAATCAGCTTCTTTTTTTGCCTCTACTTTTTTCTTATTCTTAAAATATCCTTTCAATAAAAAATTGTGTTGTGCAGCTTCAATAGTTTCATTCAATCCTTTTGTTCCTGCTTGCAAATTGCTCATTGTGGAATCGAGTTTATTACCAAATTTTTCATCACTCACCAGTTTTGATAAAGCTCCTTTTCCATCATTCATTTTAGCAGTAAATTTTACAAACTCATTTGAACTTTTTTCAAGATTTGTAAGTGTTCCTTTTAAGCTACTCGAAAAATCTTCATCGCCAATTAACTTTGATAAAACACCATTTTCATTGTTCAACTTAGAAGTGAATTTTGCAAGTTGTGTGCTAATGATACCAATATTATCGACGCTTCCCTTCACACTAATCATTACATCATCCATTTCAATAGCTTTTTTTGAGGCAATCATTTCATTGTCATTTACAACAGCATTTGAGAAAGTGCCAGAGAAAATCGTAAGCACTTTATCACCCATCAGTCCATCAGAACCAATGCTTGCTATGGCATCAGTTTTTATAAATTGCTGCACTTCTTTTTTTATAATTAAATCAACTATTACAGAGGTATCTGTTATTAATTTAATATCATCAACAGTGCCAATATTGATGCCTGAGAAGCGAACATTGTTGCCTACTTTCAATCCACTCACAGTTTTAAATTGTGATTTTAAATGAAAGGTTGCACCAAATAAATTTTTCTGTTTTCCAATAAAATAAATGGTTACAATAAACAGAATTAATCCTATTACTACAAACATTCCAAGTTTTTTTACCAAGTTAGATTCCTTATTCATAACATAAATTTTGTTCTTATTAGTTGGTATCAACTCCAACCAATAACTGATTAATTAAATGAAAAAAGAACGCACCCACTCGTCTTTACTGTTTTCTAATTCACTATAAGTTCCTTGGGCGTAAATGATTCCATCTTTTAAAACCACAACTCTATCACCAGTGAGTTTTGCACAAGCCATATCGTGTGTAATAATGATAGAACTTGTTTTATTTTTCTTTTGAATTTCTAAAATTAAATTACTAATTTCTCTTGAAGTTATAGTGTCCAAACCCGTTGTAGGCTCATCATATAGCATTATCTCTGGTTTTAAAATAAGTGTTCTTGCAAGCCCAATTCTCTTTCTCATCCCACCTGATAACGCTGATGGCATTTTATCTTTTGCTTCTACCAACTTCACACTTTCCAATGCTTCATCAATTGCATTATCAACTTGTCGTTGTGATAATTTTGTTGAATGTCTTATTAACGGAAATGCGAGATTTTCTTTCACAGTCATTGAATCATACAATGCTGCATTTTGAAACAAAAAACCAATTTTAACTCTTAAAGCATTCAGTTCTTTTTCCTTTAGTTTAGTAACATCTGTTCCAAATACTTTTATCTCCCCTTTGTCTGCATCTATCAATCTAACCAAACACTTGATGGTAATGGATTTTCCAGAACCTGACTTACCAATCACAACAAGATTCTCACCCTTTCTTACTGAAAGATTTACACCTTTCAACACATTATTATTTTCTCCAAAAGATTTATGTAATCCTTTAATATCAATTACTATATCATTATTTTTTTCTTCTTGCATTATTGTTTTTTAAAAAAACAAATCGGTTAATTGTACTGCCAACATATCAATAATAAAAATGGTAAGTGATGCCACCACAACTGCTGAATTAGCAGCTTTACCAACACTTTCAGTGCCATTAGCAGCAGTGAATCCTTTGTAGCAACCAATTGATCCAATAAAAAAACCAAAGAAAATTGTTTTGATGGTTGCAGGTATAATATCAATAAAATCTAATGATTCAAATACTTTGGAGAAGTAATGAACCAAGCTAAAATCACTATGAATATTGATGCCGGCAAAACCACCTAAAAGACCAATACCATCTGCAAATACAACTAACATTGGAACCATTAAAGTAGTTGCCAAAATTCTTGTTACTACTAAATATTTGTATGGGTTAATTGCAGATACTTCCATTGCATCTACTTGCTCTGTAACCTTCATTGAGCCTAATTCTGCACCAATTCCTGATGCAATTTTTCCCGCACAAATTAATGCTGTAACAACTGGTGCAATTTCTTTAACAAGAGAGAGACCAATCATTCCTGGCAAATAAGATTCAGCACCAAATTGTGCCATTGTTGGGCGTGATTGAATAGTAAGCACTAAGCCCATTATAAAACCTGTGATACCCACTAAGGGCAAGGATTTATAACCAATATAATAACATTGTTTAATGAGTTCTTTTATTTCAAAAGGAGGCTTAGAGGCTTCTTTTGAAATAAAAGAACTCATTAACCAATATAATAACATTGTTTAATG
>JANYEP010000033.1 GCA_025363075.1 Chitinophagaceae bacterium
TGTAATTTTTACGTTTACAAATGTTCCAACTTGCAACTTTTTATCAGTGTTAATCACCACTTCATTATCTACTTCTACACTATCAAATTCGGTTCTTCCTAAATATCTTCCAGCTTCTTTTTTGTCAATCAACACCTTTAATACTTTACCTACTTTTTCTTCATTTCTTTCAAGGCTAATTTCTTGCTGCACTTCCATTATTTCTTCTGCTCTCCTACTCTTTTCATCTGCTGAAATATTGTCTTCAAAATCATAAGCACTGGTATTTTCTTCGTGGCTATATTGAAAAATTCCAACCCTATCAAAACGATGTTTTTGTAAAAATGTTTTAAGTTCCTCAACATCTTCCAAAGTTTCACCAGGAAAACCAGTAATCAAAGTTGTTCTAATGCAAATTCCAGGAACAGCTGCTCTAATTTCATCAATCAACACATCCATTTCTTCACGAGTAATATTTCTTTTCATTGCCTTCAACATATTGTTGCTGGCGTGTTGCAAAGGAATATCTAAGTAGTTACAAATATTATCTCTTTCTCTCATTACATCCAAAATCTCCATAGGAAATTTGTGAGGATAGGCGTAATGCAAGCGAATCCATTCCAATCCTTTTATATCAGCTAAAGCATTTAAGAGTTTAGGTAGTTCTCTTTGTTTGTAAATATCCAAACCATAATAAGTAAGTTCTTGTGCAATGAGCATAATTTCTTTAACGCCCTTGGCAACAAGTCCCTCAGCTTCTGCAACAACTTGCTCAATGGTTTTGCTAACGTGCTTTCCACGCATTAAAGGAATAGCACAAAAAGAGCAAGTACGATTACAGCCTTCGCTAATTTTTAAATATGCATAATGTTTTGGAGTAGATAAAAGACGTTCACCCAACAAATCTTTTTTATAGTCTGCATTA
Organism: Chitinophagaceae bacterium; assembly: GCA_025363075.1. Taxonomy (GTDB): domain Bacteria; phylum Bacteroidota; class Bacteroidia; order Chitinophagales; family Chitinophagaceae; genus CAIVPM01. The sequence goes on from JANYEP010000033.1 coordinate 905, forward strand.
AATTCTTGTAAAATAAACGGAAGTTCCAAAGTGCCAAACCAAGCATCTACTTCTGGAATTTCTTTTGCTAAATCTGTTCTGTATCTTTCGCTTAAACAACCTGTAACAAAAACCTTGTCAAGTTTTCCTTTATTTTTTAGGGCTACTTGGTCAAGAATGGTGTTTACACTTTCTTCCTTCGCTTTATCAATAAATCCACAGGTGTTTACCACAACAATATTGTGGTCTAGTTTTTTGTTTTCGTGTACTACATTAATTTCATTTGCCAATAGCTGCCCACTCAGAACTTCGCTATCAACCAAATTTTTGCTACAACCTAATGTGATGATGTTAACTTTATCTTGCTTTAACGACTTTACTTTCATAAAGTGGCGAAGTTAATGGTTGAACTCTAATACTGCCTTTTGTAGTGATGATTATATATAATTACAGCTATTTTTTCTTCTTTCTATCAAAATTGTACCTACCACCAACTTGAAAACCAACAGAACAAAGTTTTGTGCCACCATCTCCAATATTTTTAAATGGAAGTTGTAAATATGGTTCAGTTGTAATGATAAAATTTTTGTTGACAGGAAATTGGTATCCGATAGATAAATTCAGTAACCCTAAAATAGTTTGTGAGTTTGTAAAATCTTGTTCAATATAATATGTATTGTTATGAACAACTTTTAACGAATAATTTTCTTTGGGCAAAAACAAAGTTGAAATACCTGCAATGCCATAAAATCCGTGATTTTCTCTATCTGAAAATTGAAATTTGAAATTTAGAGGAATATCTACAACAGAAATATTTGCATTTACCCCCTGAAAATATTTGATAGCATAAGGAGGAACCTGATATCTATATTGATCTTTTTTTGCAAAAAAGTTTCTATTACCAACAGTCAATCCTGTTTCAACACTTAAATATTTTGAAATATTATAACCAACGCCAATATGATATTGTAAAGAACTAGCATCAATTCTTGGATTGCTTACATAGCCAATATTGTTGGCAATAGCAGCTGTAACATACCAATCTGTTAACGGTACATTTCGTCTTTCAGTTAAAAATGGATGATCTGCATTTTGTATTCTTGTTCTTTCTGCATCTTGCTCATCTTTTATTTTTTTCTCCAATGTAGCAATTGCAAGTTCGGTTTCAAATGCTGTTTTTTTAGCATCAATGATATAATGATTGTGCAAAAGCAAGTTTGTTGCAGTATAATATTTAGTACCATTTTTAACCTCCGCAATAGACTCAATAGTTTTTAAGTCACTATTTGTAGTTTTATTATTTGCAATTATTGGTTTAGCATTAGGCAAATTTGAAGTGTTATTGGGAATTGAGCTGACAACCACATCTGCATTTGAAGAATTATTATCGTTTTTATTTATAGTTTTTAAAGCAACAGTTTGGGCTTTTTTATTTTGATTTGTCTTATTTGCAATTATGCTTTGTTTGTAACTCAATTCTTTTCTTATAATATTTTTATTTAAATCTAAATTATTGTTTTTTAATTTATTATTAATTTTATCATCAATTAAATTATCATTTTTTATTATACTTATAGTTTCAATTTTTTTCTTATTTTCCTCAGACTCCTTTACATTACTATTTACTGTAGCGTTAAACGTTTCTCTTGTATTGGTAGCAACAGCACTTGAAGATTTGCTTTTTTCAAATGTATAAAATCCAGCAGCAATAGCAATTACTACAACTGGAAGAAACCACCATAATCCCAAACCTTTCTTTTTCGTTTGTTCTTTATCGAGTTTCTGTTGCATAGCTTTCCAGGCAGCCTCATTAAAAGGCAACTCGAAATCTGACCCAGCTTTGTTAAACAAAGAATCAAACTTTTCAGTTTCATTTAAGTTACTCATATGATCTATTATAATTTATTTTCAATTAATTTAATGATATTAAGTCTTGCTCTCGACAAATTTGATTTTGACGTGTTTGCCGAGATGTTCAACTCTTTGGCAATTTCATCGTGCGTTAACCCATCTATTACATACATATTAAAAACCACCCTATACATTGGTGATAGTTTTTGAACCAATTTAATTATTTCATCATAAGAAATTTTGTCTATTGGCGTTGCATAACTATCCTTCAAAACCTCGTACTTTTCTTCTACATCAACTATTACTGGTACATCTTTTACAAATTTTCTATAATAATCAATACTCACATTAATCATAATTCTTCTAATCCAAGCTCTGATACTCTTCTCTAAATGTTCATTTGGAATAACAAAAGTTTGAATTTGTTTAAATATTTTCAAAAATCCATCATTCACCATTTCTACCAAATCGGTTTGTTTATGACTATATCTCATACAAATAGCCGCTGAATAACCATAGAAAATTTTGTAAAATTCTCTTTGGTTATTGCGGTCTTGGTTCACACAACCCTGAATTATTATATTTAACTCATTGTTGTTGGGCAATTGAAAGGTTTTTTATAGTAACGTAATAAATTACAAAAGGGTTGCTTCATTGTGTAAATTAAGTACCAAATGTCGGAAAAATCAATTAACTGATATAAATTAGCTTTAATTTGTAAAAAATATTTTTAGAATGAAAACAGTTCTATTTTCAAAAGATATTGAGTTACTGATTAAAAGACTTGCCTATCAAATAATTGAGAATACAGCAAAAGATGAAGAAACTATCATTATTGGAATTCAACCAAGAGGTGTTTTTTTTAGCAATAAAGTTGTGGATTATTTAATTGAAAATACAACCAAAAAAATTCGTTACGGCAAGCTTGACATTACTTTTTACAGAGATGATATTAGAAATTCATTGCATATTCCCAATAAAACAGAAATATCATTTAACATTGAAAATAAAAATGTTATAATTATTGATGATGTTTTATACACAGGTAGAACTATAAGGGCAGCAATGGATGCATTAGTTGATTTTGGAAGACCTGCTAAAGTAGAATTGTGTGTTTTGATTGATAGAAGATTAAGCAGAGAATTTCCTATTCAACCTGACTATTGTGGTAGAACTGTTGATACCTTCTCTACAGAAAAAGTAAAAGTTATGTGGAAAGAATTGGATGGAGAAGACAAAGTTGTTATACAATAGTATCATCCAAAACTTTTGTTTTATATGTTTTTGTACGGCACATTTTGCAAATATTGCTTCATAAATAGCACTCTAAATTAAGCATTTTAAAACTAGGTTTTTCTATTTCGTGCTTTGCTTATACTTTCGCAGCGTTTTCATCGTTTTAATTAAAAAAAATTATAATGTCATACGATTTAATAGTTATTGGAAGTGGTCCAGGAGGTTATCCTGCTGCTATTCGTGCTTCTCAACTTGGTTTTAAAGTAGCAATGATTGAAAAAGAAAGTTTAGGTGGAATATGCTTAAACTGGGGTTGCATTCCTACTAAAGCTTTGTTAAAGTCTGCACAAGTTTATGAGTATATGAAACACAGTGCAGATTATGGTATTAATGCAACTGGTGTGCAAGCAGATTTTGGTGCTGTTGTAAAGCGTAGTCGTGGTGTTGCAGATAAAATGAGCAAAGGTGTGCAATTTTTGATGCGTAAAAATAAGATTGAAGTAATAATGGGTTATGGCAAAATTGCTGGTAAAGGCAAGGTTGAGGTAACTGCTGCTGATGGAAGCAAACAAGTTATAGAAAGCAAATATATTGTTATTGCAACTGGTGGAAGAAGTCGTGAATTGCCAAACTTGAAACAAGATGGTAAAAAAGTAATTGGTTACAGAGAAGCAATGGTATTGCCTACACAACCAAAATCTATGATTATTGTAGGTAGTGGTGCAATAGGTGTTGAGTTTGCTTATGTTTACAATAGCATGGGTACTAAAGTTACTATTGTAGAGTTTATGCCTCGCATTGTGCCTGTTGAAGATGAAGATATTTCTAAAGAATTGGAAAAACAATACAAAAAACAAGGCGTTGAAATAATGACTAATTCATCTGTTGAAAGTCTTGATACTACTGGTGCTGGTGTAAAAGCTTTGGTTAAAAAACAAGATGGTTCAACTGTTGTTTTAGAAGCAGATATAGTTTTAAGTGCTGTTGGTGTTATTAGCAATATTGAAAATATTGGTTTAGAACAAAATGGTATTACTACAGATAAAGGAAAAATTATTGTAGATAAATATCAACAAACAAGTGTTCAAGGTATTTATGCAATTGGAGATTGTAGCCCAGGTCAAGCATTAGCTCACGTTGCAGCTAAAGAAGGCATCAATGCTGCTGAGCATATGGCTTATTTAGAGAAAAAACATCACCATTTACCAGAACCATTAGATTATAATAATATTCCAGGTTGTACTTATTGCACACCAGAAATTTCGAGTGTAGGATACACAGAAGTTGCTGCAAAAGCTGCTGGTTATGACGTTAAGATTGGTAAATTTCCATTTATGGCAAGTGGCAAAGCAAGTGCAGCTGGTAACACAGATGGCTTTGTAAAAGTGATATATGATGCAAAATATGGCGAACTTTTAGGTTGCCATATGATTGGTACAAATGTTACAGAAATGATTGCTGAAGCAGTTGTGGCTCGTAAACTTGAAACTACTGCTCACGAAATTTTAAATGCTGTTCACCCTCACCCTACAATGAGTGAAGGATTCAAAGAGGCTACTGCTGCTGCTTATGGCGAAGCAATAGATATTTAAAATAATGGTTAATGATTAATTATTAGTGTTTAATGAATTAATATATAAAAGCCACAAATCTTTAATGACTTGTGGCTTTTTTTTAATACTTTACTTAAACAATTAAGCATTAACCGCTAACAATTAATCACTAAAAAATGCTTTTTAACTCAATAGAGTTTGCTTTTTTCTTTCCAATTGTAACCATACTTTTTTTCTTAATTCCTCACAAATTAAGATGGTTATTGTTGTTGCTATCAAGTTGTGTATTTTATATGTACTTTAAGCCAGAGTATATCCTCATTATGGCTTTTATCATTGTTATTGATTATTTTGTCGCTATTGAAATAGATAAACAAACTTCAGACAGAAAGAAAAAATTGTGGCTAATTTTAAGCCTTGTTGCCAATATTGGTATTTTAATTTTTTTCAAATACTTTAATTTCTTAGCAGATAATATCAATCAGTGCCTATCTGCTTTTCATACTGGAAAAAAAATTCCAATGTTGGAAATTTTGTTGCCAATAGGCTTAAGTTTTCACACACTTCAGGCAATGAGTTATACCATTGAAGTAAGTAGAGGAAAATTTAAAGTAGAGAAACATTTTGGCATTTACGCTTTATACGTAATGTTTTACCCTCAAATGGTTGCAGGACCAATTGAACGACCCCAAAACATAATTCCTCAATTTCACCAAAAAAAGTATTTTAACTACGAGAATGCAAGAAGTGGATTGATATTAATTGCTTGGGGTATAATAAAAAAAATGGTTATTGCCGATAGATTAGGTGCTTTTGTAAATCAGGTACACGCAATGCCAGATGGGTATTATTCAGGAATCCCACTCATTATTTCACTTATAGCCTGCACCTATCAAATTTATTGCGATTTTTCTGGATATAGTGATATAGCAAGAGGTTGTGCAAAAGTGATGGGCTACGATTTAATGGTAAACTTTAAGACTCCTTTAGTTCAAAAAAATATTAGCCAGTTTTGGGCAACTTATCACATATCGCTAACTTCTTGGTTTAGAGATTATGTTTATTTACCCATTCGTAAAAACTACTTCCCAAATGCTGGTATGTGGCTAAGTGTACTTTTAGTGTTAGTTTTAAGTGGTGTTTGGCATGGAGCAGATTGGCATTATATAATGTGGGGTGTTGCCAATGCAGTTATACTTATTCTTTATACTTCTTTCAAAAGAAATAAATTATTTCTTGCCATCACTTCAAAAATGAGTGATTGGTTTGCTAATAAAATTATGCTTTTTAGCATTTCGGCTGCTTGTGTTTTTTTTAGAGCTTCGAGCGTTACAAAGGCATTGCATATGTTGAGAGATATGTTTAAAAATATTCCTCAGCAAGTTCGTTTAATAATAAAAAATCAGCATAGCGAAAGATTAGAATATCTGTATATAAAACAGTCTGGATTTGATTTCATTATAGCAATTTTATTGGTTTGGGTATTTACAAAATTTGAAGAAAAATTCAAATCCAAAGACGTGGATTTATGGGTAGTTAAGCAAAATAAAAAAATAAGGTGGACATTTTATTATGGCTTACTTACTATTTTCATTTTATTGGGTATATTCAAAAAATCAGAGTTTATTTATTTTCAGTTTTAATGAAAAAATTAATAAAAAATATTTTATATATAATCACCCCATTTGCAATACTTGTAATGGTGGTAAATTACTATGTTGATCCTGCAAATGTTTTTTCAAATGGAATGTATGAAAGTAAAGTTGCAGCTGTACTTTTAAAGGGGCACAATGTCGATGATATTCAAAATTGTGACGAAAGAAAAATTGTAGAAAAAATAGTAATGCAAATGCCTGCAACACCAGATGTTGCAATTGTTGGTTCAAGTAGAGCTCTTGAAGTCTCGAGTGATTTTTTTCCTAATAAAAAATTTATGAATTATGGTGTATCACACGCAAACATTAATGATATTTTAGCTATTGTTGGGTTAATGGATTCACTACAAAAACTTCCTAAAGAAATTTACATTGAAACTAGTCCAGTATTTAGTGAAATTTCTCCAACTGAAGAATGGGCATCACTTTATAACTATCATCAATATGCAATTAAGAAAATGAATATTGATTGTAAAGTGGACTACAATAACTCTGCGTTGTTTCGACTAATAGATAACGCATCAAAGTTGTTTTCATTTAAATATTTTCAAAAATCAATTGGTAGTTTAAGAGAAATTGGTAGCAAAAAAGTACAAGATATTGATACGCTTGCACCAAAAAATATGGGGCGATTTTCAGATTTTTCAATTACATATCCAAAAAGTTATACTACACCAGACACATTGAAAGCTCAGGTAGATGCAGTTACTTATACTACAAAAATTGCTGCTCCAAAAATTGATGAAAATAGGTTAAAAATTTTGGGCGAAATCGTTGAATACTTGAAGCAAAAAAATGTGAAAGTGTATCTTGTGAATACACCTTTTCAGCCAGATTGTTATAAAATATCTGAAGATAAATATCATTCATTTACAAAAATGGAAACTCGCATAAGGCAATTCGCCAAAACGCAGCAATTAAAGGTATTTGGCACATTTAGCCCTTTTGAAACTAATATTAATAGAAGCCAGTTTTATGATCAAATTCATTGTAGTAAAAAGGCTTTGCGTGATGTGATGAAAATAGTGCACGAATAAATTACTTTTATTCTTTCCACTTTTTATTTCTCTAAATAATTAGTGCCAACAGGAATATTTTCTTTATAAGTTTTGAAATAAAAAAAACGCTAACAAATTTTATCTGTTAGCGTTTTTGCTTTAAAAAAATTTCTAATTATCGTGCAATATTTACTGCTCTTTTTTCTCTGATAACAGTTACTTTAATTTGACCTGGATAAGTCATTTCAGTTTGAACCCCAGGGCGCGCCAGAGCATCACGTCTTCGCAGTTCTGGGCGTACGAGACGATCCCCACGGCCGCACCCCCGATGGACGGACAGGGCGGGGTCGTCTACACCGTCGCGCTGTCTCCTGAACTCGATGATCCCACGGACGG